>JAXMLI010000332.1:0-5483 GCA_034368785.1 Smithellaceae bacterium
GTGAGGCGATCTATGCCAAGCCCGACTTCTCGGAAGAGGACGGGGTCCTCTCCGCGGAACTGGAGGCGGAATTCGCCGAGATGAACGGGTATGAGGCCGAGTCGGAGGCGGCGGTACTCCTTAAAGGTCTCGGTATCCCCGAATCGCTCTGCCCAAGGAAGATGAAGGAGCTCGACGGAGGGGACAAGGTGCGTGTGCTTCTCGCCCGGGCCCTCTACGGCAATCCGGACGTGCTGCTTCTCGACGAGCCGACAAACCACCTGGATCTCCGATCCATCGCCTGGCTGGAGGATTTCCTCTGCCAGTTCCGCAACACGGTAATCGTCGTCTCCCATGACCGCCACTTCCTGAACCAGGTATGCACCCACATCGCGGACATCGATTTCGGCAAGATCCGGGTTTACGCGGGCAACTACAACTTCTGGTACCAGGCGAGCCAGCTTGTCCTGAAGCAGAAGCAAAACGAAAACCGCAAGGCCACCGAAAAGGCGGACGAGTTGAAGGCCTTCATCCAGCGGTTCAGCGCCAACGCCTCCAAGTCGAAGCAGGCCACCTCGCGGAAAAAGCTCCTGGAGAAGCTGACTCTCGATGATATGCCGATTTCCTCGCGGAAGTACCCGTTCATCCAGTTCAAACCCGCGCGCCCCTGCGGGAACACCATCCTGGAGATCACGGGCCTTGGCAAGGAGATTCAGGGAGTCTCGGTATTGAACAACCTGAACCTCACAGTAAGGAGGGGGGACAAGATCGCCTTTGTGGACAGTGACGGTCTGGCCAAGACGACCCTCTTCCAGATCCTGGCCGGGGAGATGAACCCGGACCGCGGCAGTTTCCGCTGGGGGGAGACGATTACCCGCGCCTATTTCCCGAAGGAGAACAGCGCCTATTTCCGGGGCGATCTGAACCTGGTGGACTGGCTCTGCCAGTTCCCTCCCTGTGACGGGGAGAGTTTCGCCAGGGGATTCCTCGGGAGGATGCTCTTCTCGGGGGACGAGGCGCTGAAGAAGACCAGCGTCCTTTCCGGGGGAGAACAGGTCCGCTGCATGCTCTCCCGGATGATGCTCACCGGCGCCAATACCCTCATCCTGGACGAGCCGACGAACCACCTGGATCTCGAATCGCTCACCGCCCTGAACAATGGACTTTGCGCCTTTCCGGAGGTGCTGCTCCTGGCCTCACGCGATCACGAGCTAGTATCCACCGTGGCGAATCGGATCGTGGAGATCACCCCAGACGGGGTGATTGACCGGGCGATGGGGTTTGAGGAGTACCTGGAAGCCGTTTGAGCGACCGGTCCGTTCCGGATCGTTTTTTCGCTTTCATTATTCCCGAACCGGATGATTGAAGAGCCGACCAGAAGCGGCGATACCGTAAAATAGATATGCCTGTACAGATACCCCTGCCCCAGCACCTCAAGGAAAATGCTGGACTTTAATCTGTAATCATTTATTTAATCTCCTCGAAAATCATGATACAGGGAACTGTCCTTTTTATCAGCATGGCCAATATGCTGAGGCTATCCCTAATTGTTTGATAAGACATTATAAACAGGAAAAGGAGAGACCAAATGGGTGACAAGAGCGGCAAAAAAGACAAGGAAAAGGGTCAGAAACAGAGTGCCGAAAAACAGAAACAAAAGTCCAAAGACCAGATTGATAAGCAGCCCAAAAGAAAGCCTTGATAGAGATCATAAAAATCTCCCCTCGATATCGAGGCTTTACAGGTACCGTCAAGGAGTGGCGCATGTCATTTTTCATGAACTGCACTCAATGACTGTGCGCAATTAATTAAGACGCTATGTATAAAAACATTTTCCTTTGGAGGAACGCGCTCCGTCGCGTCCTCCATGCGGCCTGATTTACCTCTAAATACCTTCGGCTTTCCAGTTACCTCATCATAATAAAGCTCAGCTGGCGGCCGCAATTCCCCTCGGAGGCGCGGTGGGAAAAGAACAGTTCCCCGTGGCAGGCGGTACAGATCCCGGAGGAATGTATCCTTGCTCGCGCCAGGCCGGCGGATTCAAGCTGGGCGGCGTTCAGGAGGGCCAGATCCAGTTGCCACTTTCCTGCTTCCCCCGAGGACTGGAAAAAAACCCTGTTCCGGCCATCCCTCGCAAAGGCGTCAAAAACGGTCCGATCCACCTGGTAGCAGCAGGGTCCGATGGCCGGCCCCAGGAGAGCGATGAGATCACCGGGATTGCTGCCAAATCGCCTCTGGAAGGTCTCCACCGTCTTCGCCGCCACCCCCAGGGCCGTACCCCGCCAGCCCGCATGGACGGCGCCGATCACCCTCCTCACGGGATCAAAGAGCAAAACCGGAACACAGTCGGCGGTTTTGATGGAAATCGCCAACCCCGACTGGTTGGTCACCAGCGCGTCATAGCCTGAATCATCCTGGACCGAAGAGACCGCCGTTTCGCCGCCCTCCTCAATCACCCGGATCCGGTCCTGGTGAACCTGCCTCACGGTGATGAAGGAGCCGGGGTTAAGGGCAAAGTTCGCGGACATTTTCGCCCAGTTCTCCCGGACGTGCGGTTCATGATCACCCACACTGAGGCTGACATTAAGACTCTGGAAGGGGCCTTTGCTGAAACCGCCCTGCCGCGTCATGAATCCATGCGCCAGGAACCCCGTATTTTCGAGCAGGGGGGCTGGAAAGGTAAGAGAGTCCGTTATCGCGGGTCAATGTAAGAGAAAATTCCGACATGCCTCAGCCTTAAAGGGAGTTTGCCCGGAGAGCGTCACAGAGCCCGGCCATATCGGTCGGCAGGGGGGAAGAAAAAACTATTCGCTCCCCGCTCAGGGGATGGAGGAAAGAAAGAGAAGCCGCATGGAGGGCCTGGCGACGCATTCCCCGCAGGAGCGCCCTTATCTTATCATCTATGTTTCCAGAATTCCTTACTCCGCCATAGAGGGAATCCCCGACCACGGGATGTCCCAGCGTACTGAGATGGACCCTGATCTGGTGGGTGCGCCCCGTTTCAATCCGCACCTCAAGAAACGTGGACTGCCGGTAAAATTCAAGTACCCGCCAAGTTGTCCTGGCCTCCTTCCCCCTGCTGCCCCGGGTGGACATCTTTTTCCGATGCGCCGGGTCCCGGCCGATCGGCAGATCGATGAGGCCTTCCATGTCCTTCACCCGTCCATGCACCAGGGCAAGATAGACCTTCTCCACCTCCCGGCCCTTGAATTGGGCAACGAGACTCTGGTGGGCCTGGTCGGTCTTGGCCACGACCAGCAATCCCGAGGTATCCTTGTCGAGCCGGTGTACGATTCCTGGTCGTTGGACCCCCCCGATGCCGGACAGGTCATCGCAATGGGCCAGGATCGCGTTGACCAGGGTCCCCGAATGGTGACCGAAGGCGGGGTGAACCACCATCCCCGCCGGCTTGTCCACCACCAGAATAGCCGGATCTTCATAGATGATCTGGAGGGCAATGGGTTCGGGCTGGATCGTACTCGGCGCTGCTTCCCTATGGTACAGGCTGATCCGGTCCCCTGTTTTTAATTTAAAGCCCATCTTCACCAGGGCGCCGTTGACGAAAACCCGGCCCTCTTCGATGGCCCGCTGGACCTGTGAACGTGAAGGCAAGCCGGCCGCACGGGAAAGAAATATGTCCAGCCGGACAGGCATCTCCAGCGCCGACACGAGGAAATTTTCCACCCGCTGCCCCCCCTCCCCGGCCAGGCCGGAAGAGGGGTGACTCCTCTCGGAATTTATTGGATTAATGGGAACTGTTCGATTTATTATTTCCATGTTCTTTTTTGCATCTTTATTCATTTAATCAGACCCCTCCCCTTTTCCAGCCCCGGTATTCCTCAAAAGCAAATCAAGGGGGCTCGTCGGGGCATTGGCCATATCGCGCATCACATGGGTGTAGATCATGGTGGTTTCCACGTTTTTATGTCCTAAAAGCTCCTGAATTTCCCTGATATTGACGCCGTTCATGAGCAGATGGGTGGCGAAACTGTGCCTCAGGGTGTGAACGGTGGCGTGCTTCGCAATACCGGCCTTCCTTACCGCCGTCGCGATGTTGTTCTGAATGGATTTTTCGCTGAGGTGATGCCGCCTGACCTTCCCGCTCCGCGGATCTACGGAGAGCTTCGCCGAGGGAAACACATACTGCCATTTCCATTCTCTGGCGGCGTTCGGATATTTCCGGGCAAGCGCATCGGGCAGATAAACCTCGCCAAATCCCGCCGCGACGTCCCGCTCGTGCAGCGCTTTGACTTCATCCAGGTGCTGCCGGAGGATCTCCCGGATGCTGGCGGGCAAAATTGTCGCGCGGTCTTTATCCCCTTTGGCGGCCCGAACCAGGAGCAGGCCGGCGCCAAAATCAATGTCCTTAACCCGCAGACGAAACAACTCCATGAGACGCAATCCCGCCCCGTAAATAAGCTGGGCCATCAGCAGAGACGTTCCTTCCATAAAGGTAAATGTCTGCCTCACTTCCTCGAGCGTCAATACGACCGGCAGCTTCGGTCCCCGCTTGGCCCGGACCGCGCTGTTCAAATCGCCGATCTCGATGTTCAACACACCCTTGAAAAGAAACAGGAGGGCATTGAAGGCCTGGTTCTGCGTGGAGGCGGAGACCTGCCGACTCACCGCCAGATGGGACAGGAAATCACGGATATCAGCGGCGCCGGGTGTTTCCCCGCCTGCCCCTCCCTTCACGCTACCCCGGTATTCAAAAAATCGTTTAACCCAGTCCAGGTAAGACCGTTCCGTGCTGTAAGAATAATGCTTGATGCGGATGGCTTCCCTCATTTTTGCCAGAACCAGGTCCGGATCGAACCTGTCCGCGGAGATATTGCCGCTTCTGGTCCTGACTTCGGAAGTGATTCCACCGGGGAAATGAGTGGTGTAGAGCTGCACGGCCTCTTGGGCCTGTTGCACCTGCCAGTTTTCCAGATGCTGCCGTGATTGCAGATCGTCAAGAAACCTCTGGAGCATTTCCGCCCCATCCATATTTTCCAGAGGATTCGAGAAGACCAAATACCGGCTGACCCAGCGGGCGTAATAGGGGACATTCTTTTCCGGAACCAGCTTTCTCGTAAGCAGATAATGTTGAAACTCGGGGAGTGTCTGTACCAGAGACATCGTTGCCTTTGATTCCTTTCTTTTGATAAGCGTATTTCTTATAGTCTGCTATTATAGGTCAATAGCGGATGTCAATGAGATTTTCTCTAATAATTATGCTTGAATTTCTTTTCATTGTTTGGCATTGTAAACCGCAATTTTGGTGGGTCAAGGTTTTTCGTATATTAATTGTTATGCGTCAGATGATAAATGCTCCGGGCTGCTTAAAAAATCCCGTTTCCATTTGTCGGCTGTTCCGTCAGCCTGGCAAAGCATACAAAAAACCCATTGCCGGTTATCCATCCAGACTTTACCGCAGGACTGGCATTTACACTGTATTCTGATTTTAAGTTTTTTCATAAATACCCCACATAACAATTCAATCAACCCGACCGGAATTAAGC
>JAXMLI010000333.1:0-4448 GCA_034368785.1 Smithellaceae bacterium
GGAGGGAGCGGGGTCGGGCCACGGTATGTGGCTGATTATTAAGGTATTAGGCTTCAAAGATAGTTGTTTTCGGGGGCTATATCCTCTTTTTCAGCCACGAAAAGGGCGTTATCCAGAGCAGGTCCATCACGAAGAAATTGCGGGACACTTCCCGGACTAATGCCATCCCCATTATCATGATCGCCGAGAAAGCAGCTTTATTTATTTCTGTTTGAAGTCAAGCATTATTATCAAGGGCGACGTTTTGTTGACTACAGGAAGGAGTGCATCCCCCTATCGCCCGGGGGCTTTTACCCTAAATAATTGAAGCTTTCAACCGGAACTCGGTGAATTTCCTCTATCTGCCTTCGCCGCAATGTTTTCAAATTGACTGATCTGAACGGACCCTTCAGGAAATGTGGCGATGATCTCCAGGTCACCTCCCATGGCCTTGATAACTTTTCTTAATGTGCTGATATACATGTCTGTCCGCTTTTCAAGCTTTGATACCGCAGCCTGCTTCACAGACAATGTTTGTGCCAGTTGTTCCTGACTTAAATTCCTGGCATGACGCAATTCTTGCAAAGGCATTGCATAAAGTAAAGCCGTTGTCTTATCCGCTGCTTTTTTTCTTGCGGCAGGCTTCATTTTTTCTCTCAATATAGAGTACGGTTTGCTCATAATGCACCCCCTTGTGCATCTTTTAAAGAGTTCACATGTTCCTCATAAATTCGTTCAGCCAATGGAACGTATTGTTCGTACCAATGCTTACCGCCTGTCTTTTTGCCACCAATAAGTAAGATGGCCGCTCTGTGGGGATCGAAGGCATAAAGGATTCTATAAGGTTTCCCTTTATGTTGAATTCTCAACTCCCTTATTGCGCCGTACTTGGTCCCTTTGACATCCGAACTGTAGGGGTACGGGAGATGAGGCCCCTTTTCTTCCAGCAAACCGACTACCGCGGCAATATCGATCTGTTCTTCCTCGTCCAGACCAATCCACCATGCTTCAAATTCGTCGGTATATTCAACTTCCCATGCCATAGAAGAAATATAACCTCCAGGGAATACCAAGTCAACAGTTTTTACATTGATGAATGCTATTCGAAATCAAGCATTTCATTCAAGTGCGACTTTTTGTGGAGTACAGGAAGCAGTGCTTGCTGAAAAAGCCAATCTTCACATCCCCTCAATCCTTATTTTGTTGGACCTTTTCAACTACTATCTTTCGTATACGAGATATGGTTTACTTCGAGCCAGTTAATAGCGATCTTCTGGATATTACGGGGACACAATACCAATTGTTTCTTGAGATAATCTGTATTATGTCCCCGCAATACCCCGCAATACCACGGCGCGGCGCCGGAGGCGACTTTTATCATCGATGCCGCCAAGGTCACGGCCAAGGAATACTGTAACCTGCACGGTTTGTGGAAGGCTTAACCCTGCTGTCCATTCATCCGCTTGGACGGGTCAGTCCAGCATTTCAGTCAGCGTGGCCTGGACCCGCCCGGGGCGGGGTATATTCCGGTGTATACCCGGAATATCCAAACCGAGTGGCTGTCCTCAATTAACCCAACCCCAATTAACCCTCCCTCAAGGTGAGATCAGCAGTTCCTTGAGCCTCTCCACCAGTTCCGCCGGCGGGAGGTCATAGTACACGCCATAGTCCGGGCCATGGGCCCGCTCCATTCCCCGGAGGAAGAGGTAATAGACGCCGCCGAAATGCTCGTCATAGCGGTAACCGGGGATTCTTGATCCCAGATACTGATGAAGCGCCAGGACATAGACCAGATACTGCAAGACATAAAGGGATCCCGTCATCTCCCGGGAAAGTTTTTCCTTGCCGTAATCGGTTATTCCCCCGCCGAGATAGTTTGATTTCCAGTCCACCAGATAGTACCGGCCCTGGTAGAGAAAAACCAGATCAATGAAGCCCCGCATAAACCCCGTTGCCCCCGGAAGATGGAGTTGTTCCAGCATCCTGAGATACAAGGGATGACTTTCCTGATGGGGGGTGAATATCTTCCAGAGCGCCTCTCTGTCCAGGCTCTCCAGGGGATAATAGAAGGACATTTCATCAATGCGGGCCGCCCTTCCTATGGCACAAAGTCTCATCTCCTTCCCGTCGAGCGGCAGGGCCGTCACCCGGTTCAACAGCGCCATGATTTCGTTCGTCAAGTCCGGATCATAACCATGCAGGAGGAGTTTTTCTTCCACAATCGAGCGCGTCAGGGCTGATGAGATCTCCGTGAAATCCACTGACCGGAGGATCTCGTGCAGCATGGTTCCCGCCCTGGCACCCCGTGGAATCCCGCCGGTGGGATCTTGAACGGCCGATGCATCTTCTCCCGCTATTCTCCCGCCGACCTCCGATTCGGCTTCGTGGGGGTGATAAGATGATTCATCGTAGTCGGGAAGTTCCGCCCTTCTGATATTGAGGGAACCGGTCATGATCTGGCTCGCGCTGGTGACCTGCCATGAATTATCGATTACACCCCTGAACTCGCGGCAGGCGAGGGGCATGATCCCCTCCGGCTCCTGTACCGGGGTGGCATCTCTGTTATCAGGCTCAGGCAAGGGAGAGATACCGATAATGTCCTCCTCCGTTCCGGCAATCCGTTGCAAATCAGCGAGCAAATCCTGATCATCGGGCAGGCGCCCGTTGTGCAGCAGATGTGCCGCCGCGGAGGTTTCCGCGCCCCGGAAGCGGCCCCAGACGAAGTAACAACGGTATTTGGCCCGGGTAAGGGCCACATAGAGGAGGCGGCATTCCTCGGCCAGGGCCTCCTTCCGCGACCAGTCACGATGAACGGGCAGGTCCTCCGAACCAAGATCGCAGGCAGGTCGGAAGTGATCATTCTGGTCATGGAAGTAAAGGACGCCCGCGTGAGGGGTTTCCGTCCCGCTCCAGGAGAAGGGACAGAAGACAATCGGATATTCGAGCCCTTTGCTTTTATGGATGGTAACGATACGGACCGCGCTCTCGTCACTCTCCAGGCGAAGCTGCAGTTCCTTTTCCTTCTCGGAGGGCTCCTTTCTCTTCCCCGCGAGGAAAAAGGCCAGACCGGACAGGGACAGATGACGCCTTGTTTCGGCCTGGTGCAGAAGTTCCATCAGGTGGAGGATATTGGTCAGGCCCCTCTCGCCGTTCTCATACCTGAGGAACCTCTCCCTGACCCCTTCTTCCCTCATGAGCCCTCTGAACATGATGATGAACCCATGCCTCCGGGCGATTTCACCCCAGGCTCGGAACCTCGAGAGCCATTCCCCCTTCAGGGGATTTTCCTGGCCGATCCTTTCCAACTCAAGGGCGCCGAGGCCGAAAAATCTCGTAGCCAGGGCATTTCTCACCAGATTTTCGTTCCCCGGCCGGGCCAGGGCCCATAACAGCCGCTCAAGTTCCTGGGCCTCTTCCGTCGCGTAGACACTGCCTATCCCGAAAACAATGCTCTTAATCCCCAGATGGGTCAATGCCGCCCTCATCAATCTGGCCTCCCGGTTTTTCCGCACTAAAATGGCAATGTCCCGTTCCTGAAGCCTCTTTTCATGAATGAGGGCCTTCCCCTCCGCGGCAAGGCAAAGCAATCGCCTTATTTCCCCCGCGACAGCCCGGCTCACCTTTTGCCTGCCCCAGCCGAGATTTATTCCGGGGACACGTACCGATGAGGTCGTCCTGGAGGCGCCCTCCCCCTGTTCTTCCGGGGACACGTACCGATCCCTGCGGGCTTCCGGTACATGTCCCCGAGGTACCGATCCCTGCGGGCTTCCGGTATATGTCCCCGAGGTATCGATCCCTGCGGGCTTCCGGTACATGTCCCCAAGGTGCCAGAGTTGCAGCGGCGCCGGTGAGAGACCATTCAATTGCAGTCCGGTCCCCCTTTCAATATCCGCGGCCTCTGACGGTTCAAAGGTAATTTCTTCATAGACGAAGGGGTTTTCGCAACTGGTAAAGATCCTGTTTACCGCCGCGATCAGGCGGGCGTCGGAGCGCCAGTTGAGCTTCTTGGTAAATCTCGCGCTGGTATGTTTTGCCGCCTTGAGATAGGAGAAGATGTCGGCCCCGCGAAAGGAATAGATGGCCTGTTTGGGATCGCCAATGTAAAAGGTGGCGATCCCCGCGTCACTGAAAAGCCGCATGAATATTGAATACTGGGTCTCATCGGTATCCTGAAACTCATCAATCATCGCGGCCATGAATCGCTGACGGATCGCCTTTGCAATAGCTCCGGCATTTTCGCCCGCGAGGACCTGGTGAACCCTGACCAGGAGATCATCGAAGGACAGGTCCCGTTTCTCCTCCCGCCGGGAGGCGGCCTCCTGTTTGGCCCTCTTCAGGAGATCAAGGGTTTGATCATGAAGCCAGCCCTGGATGGTTTCTTCCAGGGATAAGGCCGCGAGAAAAATCTCTTCCGCCCGGTCGAAAAGATCGTCCTGGGGCGTCTCCTTTCCCTTATTTGTCTTCCTGCC
>JAXMLI010000334.1:0-3677 GCA_034368785.1 Smithellaceae bacterium
TCTTAATCAGTCCTATTAGCTCTCCGCTTCAATGGGTCACGCGGTGGATACATCTTACCTTGGGCGATGTCTTCCCAGTATTTCTTGCAAGACTCCAGGAAACGATGTTCGTTGTGAATCCGATAATGACATTGCCAACAAACTTCTTCCAGGCAGTTCAGGATTTGGTCTGGACTGTAGTTGTCAGTGTGGTAGAGGATTTCGCCCTCCGTTTGGCCGCAACGGATACATTTGGCTGGAGGCCTGAGTTTCCCCACGCGGATAGCCGTATCAATTATTTTGGCCCCCGCCATTCTCTGCTTGTGGTCAAAGCCCTTCCATGTTGCCAACGGCATTATTCATCCCCTACTTTTGGCTTCCTTGTTGCCTTCTTGAATGGTGGACGTCTGTTCCCTTGACTAATCCAGTGCCAGTAACGTTGGGCCGCCTCTGGGTTCTTTTCCTCCCGGTGCAAGTTCAAGTGGCAATGCTTGCAAGGTTGCTCAGGGTACTTTATAGGGTCGATATAGTCGGCGTTGTGGTACTCAATAACACCTTCATCCTGCCCACAACGGTTGCATTTTGTCGGAGAGCGTTCCGGTGGAGCGTTCCGGTGACAGTATACGGAATTCAGTTTTCCCGACCTTTAATTACATATACTGTCCCCGAATTGGCTGCTGTCCCCGAATTGGCTGAAGCGACAGGAGAGTGCAATGTAGCCAATTTGCAGAAATAAAATCCGAAGTTTCACCACATTTCAAACGTAATTCAATAGACTGAGCCGATGCATGTCACGGTAGACTTGTATTTGTTGTCGTGAGGCTGATTTTGATCAAATATGAATAATATAGTCGGGCTCTTGACCACCTACGAAGCAGCAAGCAGCGCGGATGATATATTTTGAGGATTAGCGTTTGAAGATACTACGATTTTGTTCCTGATCATCTCTTATCGGTTAAGGGAATCAAGCCGGGGCGCGATGCTCTCCGCGAGTTTTTCCTCCAGTTCGAACAGGGTGGAGAACTTCCCGGCGGCTTTCCCGGTGGATAGAATTTCCCCCGTTTCCGTCTTCACCACCCGGACGTTGATTCTTATCGAATCCCTGAACTTGAGAAATGATCCGAGAACCAGGGCGTTCGCCCCCAGGAGCCTGCCGGCCTTGATGGCGGTCTGCTCGTCCACAAGGCCCGAGGCGCTGAGCTTCAGCTCTTCCACGATCGGCAGCAGGCGTATTCGCTCCACGACCCGGACCTTTCCGGAGCGCGCGAGAGCGCCCGTCAAGGTGGCGGCGATCTCCTCCCCGAGTCCCTTCGTGTCTTCCGACGGTGCCAGGTCCTCCAGGGGAAAGACGGCGATCAGCCAGCTGTTCTTCGCGAGAGAAGGGGTGTCGGGAGCGGCCTGGAGCGTTGCCGCGGCGGCCAGAAAGATGGCCGTCAGGACAAACATCAGATTCAAGAGACAACGATGCCCTCTCAAGACTTTGTGTTTCCTTTCTTTTTCTTCAATTCTTTCCTCATCGCATCCGCCTTCTCGAAGCTGGGGTCAATCCGGAGGGCCTTTTCGAAGGCTTTCTCCGCCTCGCGGTAGCGGCCGCGGTCCATCTCGTCGATACCCCGGGAGTACTCAAGGAAGGCCGTAAAGGAGCGCCCGTCCGTCCGGGCCAGCAGGCTCCGCTCTTCCGTCGTGAGGGGGGCGTCCAGTCCCGCGGCGATCTTCTCCACGAGAAGTTCCTCCAACTGGAAGAAATCGTCCGTCTGTCCTGTCACTTCCTCGGCTTTGAGGATGAGACCAGTCTCCACCTCCACGATCCGGGCGTCGATACGGATCATCCCATCGATGGCGGTGTAACTGCCCATCAGAAGGGCCTGAACTCCCAGTATCCTGCCGATCTTCACCGCCGTGTGCGGGTTCACGAGGCCCGAATGCTGGAGCTTCAGCTCCGACAGCAGGGCTCCGAGCCGTTCCCTTTCCACGACCTGCAGTCGGCCGAGGCGGCCTAAGTCAGTGATAAGCGTGTCGGCGATTCCCTTCCGCAAGGCGTCGAGCCGCTCCCGGTCGGTGATGCACTCGTTGTCGAAATAGAGAACCGCCAGGCGGATCTTTCCAATCTTTTGGAGATCAGCGGCCCCGGCAGCCGCAGGGAATGGCGTGAACGCGATGAGGGCCGCGGTTGACCATAGAGCCAGGAGCGAAAGCAAGCGGTTGAAGGTAAACATGGCGATGACTCTATCGGGTTGATTGAAAAATCCCTTATTGAAAACGATTTTCCTGCAAACTGTTGACCCGCACCCGGCGGGTTTCGACTGTGCCGTTATCACCCATCACCATTGCCGTCGCCGCTTGAGGCGTCCGCCGCGGCCGCGGTGGCCAGGGAACTGAGCAACGCCGTGACGGAGGCCGACGCTTCGGCGTCATTTCCCGAAGGCGCCTCCAACAGGGCGGCGGCGCAGGGACCTGTCGGGTCCTCCTTCAGGCACTTTTGAAATACCGCGACTGCCTTGTCCCATTCGCCGCGATCCTGGGCGTCGAGACCCTCTCCGTAGTACAGAAGTCCTGGATAGGACTGCGTCGCGTAGCGGCCGATGGTCTCCTCTTCTTCCTTGGCCAAACGAACCCCCATGTCCCGGATGACGCCAAAGGCGATCGCCTTTTCAATTTTGAAAAATTCCTTCAAAAGTCCGTTGGCTTCCTGCTTTCCCGCCTCGCCCCCCGTCGGAACATTCGTCAACAAGCTGATAACGTCAATTTTATCTCCGCCGGCGACCAGCATATTTCCCGTGACGATTTTGCCGGCGCCCAGAAGTCGTCCGACCCGTGGCGCCGTACGGTCGTCAACGAGGCCGCTTGTTCCCAGATGAAGCTCATCCAAAAGCGTTTGAAGTCTGATACGCTCCACCACCTTCAGGGATTTCGTCTTGCTCAGGTCCGTAATCAGCATCGCCGCAAACGCCTTCCGCAGAGGCTTGGCCTGTTCAGGCAACCCCTTATCGCCGAAATAGGTTATCGCGAGCGTGTTCGGCTCGCCGGGAGCGGACTGAACAGCGGCCTCATGCCTCACCGCCTCCTTCGCCTGCTTCGCCGCGTCCCTGTATGACGCGAGCGTGATCTGCCTTCGGAGAACGGCGGAGAGATTGCTGTTCGGTTCCTTTTCCACGACAGGTCTCCAGATTTGAATGGCCTTGTCGTATTTCCCGTTCATGCTGTAAGCAAGGCCGAGATTAATTGTCGCCACCTTGTCATTCGGAGAGAGACGATGGACCTTCTCCAGTACCTTCTCCGCCTCCGGCTCCTTTTTCATGCGGAGATACGTCTCCCCGAGGCCCTTCAATGCCTCCACATGGTTTACGTCCTTGTTCAGCACCTCCAGGAACAGCGCGACAGAGGCCTCATAGCGCCCCTCTTGCATCGCCCGATGCGCCTTCACCTGGGTCATAAGCGTCTGGCAGCCGGAAAGCAGTGCAGCGGCCAGAAACGCCAGACCGACTCTTAAAAAAATTCGCTTCATAGCGATCCTCCCTTAACTAAACCATGACAGGTATGTCGTTTAATTGATAAGGTGTTGAGTGCCACGACATCGTTAACGGAAAAATGTGCCATGACATCGTGAACACTCACCTGGTTTTTAACGCAATTTGTAATCAAATTCCTCGACCTGCTTTTTGTCCAGGAAGAGTTTCAGTTTTTGCTCTTTGACATCG
>JAXMLI010000335.1:0-7030 GCA_034368785.1 Smithellaceae bacterium
GGCTTCGTAAAAAGGCCGCAGGCAAGGCGCGCAAATCCCGAGGAATGAGGCATCGGGGACATGTTCCGGAAGCCCGAAGGGATCGGAACGTGTCCCCGGAACACGCCGCAAGCCTGCCCCCGCGAAGGCGGGGGAGGGATGTAGCGCAACGTAGCATCCGGACTTTTTACGAAGTCGTCAAACATGGATCAAATCCTCTCCACAGTCCTGAGTCGCGCACTCCTGGCACGGGGATTAGAGTTTATTTCATCAGCGGACGGGCTAATCGGCCTTCTGGTTATTAATCTGACCTTCGCTCTCCCCGCGCAGAGGCAGTATGGAAGCTTCGGGGGGCATTTACAGGCCCTGGCAAGGTCAACAAAGGCCCGTTTGACTATTCGATCCTCCAGAGAATGGAAGGAAATGACCGTGAATCTCCCGTTGGGCCGGAGAAGATCAATCGCGGAATCGATGACGGAGGAAAGATGGTCAAGCTCATCATTTACGGCAATTCTGATCGCCTGAAAGGTCTTGGTGGCTGGGTGAATCCTCGCGAATCGCCGTTGCCCGGGCATGACATCCCTGATAAGTCCCGCCAGTTTACCTGTGGTGTCGATAGGCGAGACGGTTCTTCTTCTCACTATTGCCTGCGCGATCCTCCCGGCCATCGGCTCCTCGCCATAAGTCCTGATTATTGTTTTTAGTTTCTCTTCCGAAGCGGTGTTTATAATTTCAAACGCGCTGTTTTTATTCCTTTGATCCAGGCGCATATCAAGGGGGCCATCGTGCATGAAGCTAAATCCCCTCGAGGGTTCGTTCAGCTGGAAGGAAGATACCCCGAGATCAAGCAGTATCCCGTCCACACTTTCGAACGCCAAAGATTTTAATATCTCTCTCATGTCGGAGTAGTTCCCCCTGACCAGCCGCGCCCTGTCACCAAATGGTTCCAGTTTTCTGCCGGCTTCCATCAAGGCCTCCCCGTCGAGATCGAAACCGATCAAAATGCCATCAGGGCCGCTTAATCTCAGAATTTCCTGCGCATGACCTCCGCCGCCGACGGTTCCGTCCACATAGACGCCACCCGGTAAAATACGGAGCGATTCCAAGGCCTCAGCCAGTAATACGGGTTTGTGAAGGTACATTGATTACGGCCTCGTTGTGGAAGGGGACCTGCGGCCTTCTTCAAATACCCAAGTCGGCCATATAATCACTGTAGCTTTCAATATCATCGCCCGTTTTCTTCATTTCCGCCTCGAAGATCTCCCGGTTCCAGATCTCGATTACCCTGGTCATCCCCGCCATGATCACATCTTTGTCCAGCCTGGCGTATTCCCTGAGGTTTTGAGGAATGAGAACCCGGCCCTGGCCGTCTAGGGTGCAGTCCACGGCGCCGGACATAAAGAAACGCTGGAAGGCCCGCACTTCCTTTCGCAGAATCGATTGTTGACTTACCTTTTCCTCGATGCTGCGCCATTCCGCATAGGGAAAGACCATCAGATATCCATCCCAATTGGTGATGACCAGGCTATTGTCGTACTTCTCAGTGAAAACCTCCCGGAATCTGGACGGAAAGATCACTCTGCCCTTGTCATCAATGGTATGGTGATATTGGCCCCGGAACACGTTTCGCCTCCACAATGAACCACTTTACTCCACTTAGGGGCGAATATAGAGAGGGTGCTTTGGTTTGTCAAGAAAAATATTTCAATATTTTCCCTTGTTAACCTGATATTTTATGATTGATTGTCGATGATCCTGGAAGGTTTCTGAAAAGTTGTGGCTACCGTCATTTTTTGAGACAAAATAAAGATAGTTCACCTGGGCTGGATAGATGGCGGCCTTGATGGAATCCACCCCGGGATTTCCAATGGGCGTGGGCGGCAGGGCATTGATACGATAGGTGTTGTGAGGGGTTTCGCTCTTCAAGTGTCTCCGACGAATCTTACCGGAAAAATTCTCCAGATTGTAAACCGCGGTGGGATCGCTCTGCAATTTCATTCCCTTTTTGAGCCTGTTGTGGAAAACCGCCGACACATAAGGCTTTTCCATCGCATAACCAGTCTCTTTTCCAATCATGGAGGCCAGGATAACAATCTCGGTGAAAGAGAATCCCAATCGCGGCAGTTGGCTCCGCATTTCGGGGGTAATGGATTTCCAGAACTCACCCACCATGCTTCGGATGATCCGCTCTGATCCCATCGTGCGGTCTAATTTGTATGTATCGGGAAAGAGGTATCCCTCCACAGAGGATCCCTCGATTCCCAGCAAGCGGAGAAACTCCTGGTCATAGGCCAGACGCATGAACTCGCCGGGATCCACCAGGCGATAGGAAACCAGGCGCTCGAGGACATCCCGGACAGTGGAATCTTCCAGGACAGTGATCATAAAGGCCCTTACCTCGCCCCGGACGAGTTTCCGCAAAATTTCCCAGGGGGAAAGGGTCCGGCTCAATTCATATTCCCCCGCCTTTATTCGCCCGGTCGCCCGATTACCCAGGGCAAGCAGGTGAAACAGAAAGGGGTGCCGCACCAGGCCTGCCTCCGCCAGGATCGAATTGACCTGCCGAAAGCCGATGCCCTTTTGAATTTCTATGGTTACCAGGGCATCAACCTTATTTGCCGGAGAAAAAATGTAAACCAGGAAATAAAGAAGAAAAAGGACAGCAAATGATATGAGGGCAAGGAATGCCCTTTTTTTCAATTTATTAAAATTCATATTATGATTTCAGCTAAGTAAGATCAGAACAAAGGGGGCAGTCATGGTTTACAGGCGGACTATGATCAAGATATCCCTGGAGGATGAGAACCGCGGCCAATTCATCGATATGCCCTTTCCTTTTCTGCCACGACATCCCTTTTTCCTTCAGGATCTCCTCGGCCTCGCATGTGGTGAGGGTCTCGTCCCACTTAACCACCGGCAGGGGAAGACGCCCCCTGATCAGATCGGTGAATCTTTCCACCCGCGCGCACTCCACGCCTATCGTACCGTCAGTTCTCACGGGATAACCGACAACTATCCCGCCGACATGGTACTCCCCGACAACCCTGGCGATTTCCTCCAGGCACTGCCGATCACTCCGGCGGTACACCACGCCAATCCCCCGGGCCGCGATGCCAAGTTCATCAGAAATGGCAAGCCCTATCCTTTTGGTTCCGTAGTCTATTCCAAGCATCCTCATCAAATTGTCCTTCCGGGAAACGCGGGGAATGGTATCACTTATAAGGCTATAATTTCAAGTGTTTTCTAAACCATGACCAGTCATTGCCACCTGAAAGGCATGCAGGCGCCGTACGATTTGCTAAAATCGCGGTTGTGAAAACGAGTTTACTTTGTTATCTACTCCCCCATGAAACACATCATTCTGGGCACGGCCGGTCATGTGGACCACGGTAAAACTTCCCTTATCCGCGTCTTGACGGGGATTGACACGGACAGATTGAAGGAAGAAAAGGAGCGGGGCATCACGATCGAACTCGGCTTCGCCCACCTTGCTCTCCCCAGTGGACAAATAATCGGCATCGTTGATGTCCCCGGCCATGAGCGGTTCGTCAGGACCATGGTGGCGGGGGCCACGGGCATTGATATTATCGCCCTGGTGATTGCCGCCGACGAGGGGGTAATGCCTCAGACCAGGGAACACCTCCAGATATGTTCTCTCCTGGGAATCAAAAGAGGCCTGGTCGCCCTTACCAAAGTGGACCTGGTAGATGAGGAATGGCTCGAATTGGTCACCTCAGAGGTAAGGGATTTTCTCCAGGACACATTTCTGGAAGACGCCCCTATATTGCCCCTGTCCGCTGCCACCGGGTCAGGTTTGGACGAGTTTATCTCGACCCTGGACAGGATAGCATCGGCGGTGGAAGAGGATTACGACTGCGGCATTCTGCGTCTTCCGATCGACCGGATATTCACCATGAAGGGATTTGGAACAGTCGTCACGGGAACATTGATCTCGGGGATGGTAAGCCCAGGCGACAGCGTGGAAATACTGCCAGCGGCCATACCGGTCAAGATAAGGGGTGTGCAGGTACATAACCAGGCTGCTTCATCGGCTCACTCAGGACAGAGAACAGCACTGAATATCCAGGGGGCGGAAAAGGCCAGCCTTAACCGGGGGGATGTCCTGGCACAGCCCGGTTATCTCAAGCCTGCCAGACGCCTGGATGTTTATCTAAGCTGCCTCCCGGAGAACAGAAAGAAAATCAAGCACCGCTCCCTGGTCCGTTTCCACACCGGGACCAACGAGGTTATGGCCCGATTATCCCTGCTCGACCGGGAAGAACTCCAGCCCGGTCAGTCCTGCTACGCCCAGCTGTTCCTGGCCGCTCCGGCGGTCGGCATGGCAACGGATCGGTTTGTTATCAGGAGTTACTCCCCGGTAACCACCGTCGGAGGAGGAGAGATAATTGATCCTGAAGCCAAAAAAATAAAAAGACACGTGGGATCCCTCATTAACGATCTTGAGATTCTCAGGGAGGGAACAAGAGAAGAGAAGGTCCTTGGCATGATCACCCGGGCCGGTCTGGTCGGTTTGAAGTTAAAGGAACTGACGGCAAAAACAGGAATCCGACAGGAGGATCTTCGTCCAGCAGTAAAATCTCTCCTCTCCAAAAAACAGGCGATCCTCATTCAGCCGGAGGATACCCTGGTAGTTGCCGCCGCGGTTTTTGCCGTGCTGCAGGAGAAAATCCTCACCAGGCTCCTGGACTACCATAGGAGATTTCCCCTCAAGCCCGGCATGGGAAAGGAAGAGCTGCGAGAAACATCCGGGAGGTTTATCCACAGCAGACTGTTCAATTCGGCCTTAAAAAACCTGGAGAATCAGGGCAGGCTGATCCTCGAGCGGGAAATCGTTAGGTATTCAGATCACCGGATTGATCTGAATGACGGGCTGGAAAAAATCAAAGATGATATCCTGCGGGCATATCTCGCCTCAGGTCTCACCCCGCCGGACAGTAGTGAGGTCCTCGCGAGATTCAGCGATCAGCGTGAAAAGGTTGAGGGAGTATTCCAGCTCCTGACCAAAGAAGGGTTGCTGGTGAGGATCAGGGAGAGTTATTATCTCCACCGCGATGTTCTCAGCGGTCTGCAGGATGCCTATCTGACCCTCCTGCAGGAAAGGGGCAAGGCCGCTCCGGCGGACTTCAAGGAACTGACCGGCGTATCCCGGAAATATCTGATTCCTTTGATGGAATATTTCGACATGTCCAAGTTTACCATCAGGTCAGGCGAGTATCGCATTCTTAAGTCAAACAGGTAGATAGGCTATAGACTATTAGACTATAGACTAAACAGCTTCAGACTAAACATTAGAAAGGGAACCAACAACGTGGGAAAACAGCTGTATGTCAAGGATATTCAAGCGGGCGACAAGATCATTGAAACCTTTCTGGTAAAAGAAAAAAACCTCGCCTACTCCCAGAAGGGCGCCCCTTACCTCAATTTGCGCCTCAATGATAAGACCGGGGTGGTGGAGGCAAAGGTCTGGGATAACGCCACAGAGTGCGATCCCCTGTTTAAAAAGGGGGATATTATCCAGATCAAGGCCCGGGCGGTGAGTTATAAAAATACCCTCCAGCTTTCCATTGTCGATATCAGAAAGGCCCTTCCGGAAGAAATAGACATGGCGGACTATCTGCCCACGGCAAGGGAAGACGGGGACAGTATGTTAAAGGATCTGGCCGGATATGTGGACAGCATCAAGGATCCCCACTTGCTGGCCCTGCTTCAGTCCTTTTTCGAGGATGACGAGATCAGGAATCGTTTCAAGACCGCCCCGGCCGCCAAAGGCTTCCATCACGTCTACCTGGGGGGCCTTCTGGAGCACACACTCTCGGTAGTCCGGATGCTCGATATGGCCTCTAATCATTACCAGGGATTAAACAGGGACCTCATTATCACAGGCGGCATCTTGCACGACCTGGGGAAAATCTACGAGTTCAACTATGACCGGACGATCGATTACAGCGACGAGGGGCGCCTGATCGGTCATATCGTGATGGGGGCGGAAATGGTCAGCGCCAGAATTGCCGCCCTCCCCTCCTTTCCCGCCCAGCTGGCCATGGAACTGAAGCACCTGATCCTGAGCCACCACGGGATGCTGGAATACGGATCGCCCAAGCTGCCCAATACCGTTGAGGCGATGATGGTCCATATGATGGACGACCTGGATGCCAAGGTGAACGCCTTCCAGGAATACATAAAGGCCTCCCCAAGCGATGAGTCAAGCTGGACCCCCTACCACAAGCTCTTCGACAGGTACATTTACAAAGGGCCAGGCAGCCATTAATGACAACCACCGGGATCAATACCTTAAACGGTCATCAGTAGCGGAAAACAGCGGCCAGCGGCTTGTCATCGGGCATTTCCTCCCGGGCGAGCACAAAAACTGACCCGTTGGCCAGATAGGTATGAACGGCGGCAAAATCCACGAGGTCTTCGCTGCCGGGTTCCCGGCTGTTCATCAGCCGGATTGCATCATCCGCCGGGTTGAAGAACCCCCATTGGCGGGTGTTCCGGGCGATAAACAGATGGCCGATCCTGCCGTGACAGGCGGCGACCACAATGTCTCCCGTATCATTTGACGCCAGCCCCGTGCCGAAAGATTGCCGGTACTGTTCGATGGCATTCTCCCGCGCCTTCTGGAACCGGGGTTTTAAGATTGACCAGGCCTGCCGGTGAAGCGCCTCCGCGGAAATGCCTTTAGGGTTCCCCGCGATGCCCTCTTCCACGAGAGGTTGATAGCTATTGACCTCTTTGTAGATAGGGAAAAGATAATCCACGCCGGCGATTACCAAAGGCGCCGTTTCCTCCCGGAGATATTCCCGCACTCCCCGGTCGATCTGTCGAAAGTATTTCAGCAGATTATCTTTCGTATCATCAATATCCGCGCCATGACCGGACATCATCGATCCCCTCTCGCTTGCCATGCCGGAACCGGCACGAAAACGGACCTGTTTTTCCGGCTCATCGTACTTAAGGGCCTCCACCATGCTAAGTGGCAGGTTCTTTACATCCACCTCCTGCAGGCGCTCGGCGGTCCCTTCATAGA
>JAXMLI010000336.1:0-4178 GCA_034368785.1 Smithellaceae bacterium
CGAAGTGGCGTCGGTGCGGAAGTATCCCATCGGGGAAGTAATGGCCCATGTCATCGGCTACATGGGAGAGATCAGCCAGGAGGAACTGACGAAGGACCTTTCAGGCGAGTATAGCTTCGGTGATTATTTAGGCAAGTTCGGATTGGAAAAGGAGATTGGAAGGTTCCTGAAAGGGCGTGACGGGGCGGAACAGGCCGAGGTGAACGCCTTTGGCAAGGAGGTAAAGGTCCTTGGCCGCCTCGAACCGGTGGCAGGTTATAATGCGGTCCTTACCATCAACTTGTCTCTTCAGCAGGCGGCCTGGAATGCCCTTGAGGGGAAGGCCGGCGCGGTGGTGGTGATGGACCCCCGGGATGGGGCCATTCTGGCCATGGTAAGCTCTCCCTCTTTCGATCCCAATCTTTTCAGTGAGGGCATCCCCCGCGAGGTTTGGCGCAAATTGATGTCGAACCCCCTTCACCCCATGGAAAACAGGGCGATAACAGGACAGTACCCGCCCGCTTCCACTTATAAGGTTATCGTGGCGGCGGCGGCCCTTGAAGCGGGACTGGTTGGACCGGATACGGTTTATACCTGCAATGGCGAGTATGAGATGGGGAACAGAACATTCCGCTGTTGGCGCCGGGAGGGACATGGACGGGTCAATCTCCACCGGGCGATTGTTGAGTCCTGTGATGTGTATTTTTACAATCTTGGTAAACTCATCGGGGTAGACACGATTGCCACATATGCCAGACACTTCGGCCTGGGAGAGAAGACAGGCATTGACCTGCCCCAGGAGAAGAAAGGACGGGTGCCAACCAAAAAATGGAAGAGGGAAAGGTTCAAGGAGCAGTGGCATCCCGGTGAAACGATTCCCATCTCCATCGGACAGGGTTACAATCTGACTACCCCTCTCCAACTGGCCAATGTGTACAGTGCTTTGGCAAATGGCGGTACGCTGTACCGTCCCAGGATTGTAAAGCGTCTCCTCCATGGCGATGGCAGGGTTTACCAGGAGTATCCACCAGAGGTTATCTCGAAACTTCCGGTGAGTGAAAAGACAATACAAACCATAAACCGCGCCCTCTGGGGAGTGGTAAACGAGCCTAATGGCACCGGTTCCGCCCTGAGACGGGTAGAAAGAGACGTCAGCGGAAAAACCGGAACCGCCCAGGTGGTTCAGCTGGCCCGGAAGGGTGAAACCATGAGATACAAGGTCAGCGGCCGCCGACTTAAGGATCACGCCATGTTCGTCTGTTTTGCCCCTTCCGAGAGACCGGAGATAGTGGTGGCCGTTTTGCTCGAGCACGCCGGCGCGGGAGGAGGCGCCGTCGCCGCCCCGATCGCGAGAAAGATTGTAGATGCGTATTTTAATAAATGAAAATTGACCGAAGATTGATTGTAAATTTTGATTGGCCGCTTTTGTTTCTGGTGCTGGGCATGTGTGCGGCCGGTCTCCTGAATATATACAGCGCAGGTTACAGTTTAAGGTACCTGCCACAGGAACCATACTATATCAAGCAGTTGAAGTGGGTCGCCTTGGGCATTGTTTTTATGTTCTTCACCTTTTCGATAGATTACCGGACGATCAGCCGGTACGCCTATCTGATCTATGCCGTTTCCATCCTCTTGCTTATCTCGGTGCTTGTGTTTGGAAAGACGGCCCAGGGCGCCCAGAGATGGATAGTCCTGGGCGGATTTACCTTTCAGCCTTCGGAATTAATCAAACTATCCCTCATTTTGGTGCTGGCCAGATTTTTTGAGGAAAGGGGGCTTGACGGACCATACCGGCTCAGAGATCTTCTGATCCCTTTCATCCTTTTGGCAACTCCTTTCACCCTTATCTTAAAACAGCCCGACCTGGGAACTGCCCTGATGCTGTTTTTCATCTTTACCGCCATCGTCTTCTTCATTGGTATTTATTGGAAATCACTTATTCTGGCCAGCGCCGGTTTACTGCTCGCAACCCCCCTTTGCTGGTATCTGCTCAAGGACTATCAGAAGGAGAGACTCCTCACCTTTCTGAGCCCGGAGAGGGATCCACTGGGCAGTGGCTATCACACCATCCAATCCATTATCGCCGTTGGTTCCGGAGGAATGACCGGAAAGGGGTTCCTGGAGGGTACCCAGACGCAGCTTAAGTTTCTGCCGGAACAGCAGACGGATTTCGTTTTCTCCGCCCTTGCCGAGGAATGGGGGTTTATCGGCGCGATGGCGGTGTTGTCGATGTTCTTTATGCTCATCTCCCTGGGATTACGGATTTCCGCGGGTTCCCGCGACCTGAACGGCGCCGTTATCTCTTTTGGTGTCACCGCTTTCATTGCCCTGGCGGTCTTTGTCAACATCGGCATGGTCCTGGGCATCCTGCCGGTCGTAGGAGTTCCCCTGCCCTTTTTGAGTTATGGCGGCTCCTCCACGGTGGTACTGATGATGGGGATTGGTCTGCTCATGAATGTCAGCGTACGGCGATTTGTTTTCCAATAATGGAGAGGAGCGTTATTATGCAATCCATCTTAGCGGTCTTTGGTATTGATACGACAAAAAAGGGGGACAGGATGGGCAGGAAGGACGAGGACGTAAAGGCCTTTCTCGGCAAGGGGGCCTCATTTCACGGGAAACTGATCTTCAGTGAGGCCGTAAGGATAGATGGTGATTTTCAGGGTGAGATTTTTGGCGAGGGAACGCTGGTGATTGGCGAAGGGGCGGAAATAAAGGCGGAGATTGATGTAAACAAGGCCATAATCAACGGAACCGTCTGCGGTTGCGTCCGTGCGAGGGAAAAGGTTGAGATTCATTCCACTGGCCATTTGTCAGGTAATATTATATCCCCAAAACTGGTGATCAATGAAGGGGCCGTCTTTGAGGGATCATCTTTTATGGGCAGCAGAGAAATAGATGACCAGTGAAGGGCGGGGTCAGGTCTCAACATTTGACATCCTAACCTTTTTATTGTTTTGTCGAATGTCAATTGTTGAGACCTGACCCCCCGTGAATCTTAAAAAATCTTGACAAGATGCCGCTCTTATGATTGATGGGCACGGGGAAAATAGACCGGTTTTTCTTCATCCTGCGTTACACCTGTTATCTTCCTGATCCCCGTTTTGACTTGTGTTCCTTATTTTATCTGTTGAGGGATAAAAAGTGATAAGCATAGATATTTCCGTTTTCTTTCAGGTGATAAATTTCCTGCTCCTGATCCTCATCCTCAATTTCATCCTCTATAAACCCACATTGAGGGTGCTTGATGAGCGCGGCAGGCGGATAGCCGGGGCCGGCGAAGAATGCCGGCGCCTGGAGGCGGATCTGTCCAGCCGCCAGGCGGCCTACGAGGCCAGACTCATGCAGGCCAAGATTGAAGCTACGGAGTTGCGCGATGGCCTGGTTCGGAAGGGAACCGAAGAGGCCAGGGTGATTATGGATCAGGTAACCAGAGAAGTTCCAAAGATTACAGCCGAGTTTGAGAAGAAAATCACCGAAGAGCTTGATCGCGGCAGGGTCACGCTGCGGCGTGAATCCCACCGGATATCCCAAGAGATTGCTGAAAAGACGCTGGGAAGGAGTCTCGAGTAAATGAGACCTCGACAAGATTTGACACCCGGATATCCCCGGTCAAGCATCGCCGGAAAAGCTCTGTTTCTTGCCGCCGCGCTTGTGCTGGCAGGTTTCAGCCCCGTTGCCGCAGCCGGTGAAGGAGGCGAAGGCAGTTTTGCCGATTTCGGCTGGCGGGTAGTCAATTTTACGGTCCTGGCCGGCTTATTGTTCTATCTCCTGGCCAAAATGATCAGAGAGTTCTTTGTGGGCCGAAGAGACGCCATCGCCAAGGCCCTTAAAGATGCCGAGGCAGCCGCGGAGGAGGCACAGTCGAAATACCGGGAATATTCGGCAAGACTTGCGGCCGCGGAAGGGGAGATAGAGGCCCTCTCCCGGATGATCGAGTCTCAGGGCCGCGCGGAAAGGGATAAAATTCTCGCTGAAGCGAACCTGATGGCAGAGCGGATCAAGGAGGAAACCAAAACCCGGATGGAACAGGGATATGCCCGCGCCCGCGACCAGCTAAAGGCCGAGGCGGTGAACCTCTCCCTGTCCCTGGCCGAAGAACTGTTGCGGGCCAGGATAACCGGGGAAGACCAGGACAAGCTGGTCCGGGAATCTTTGGAGCGGTTCGATCGCGAGAATATGAGGGTTGATTTGAGATG
>JAXMLI010000337.1:0-7620 GCA_034368785.1 Smithellaceae bacterium
GATCTAGCTACGCGGGGGGGGTTGTAGTGGCGGAGCGTTCATTTGACCCCATCCCCACCCCGACCCTCCCCTTGAAGGGGAGGGAGACGGGGAGTTAGGCCTCGCCTTGAAGGGGAGGGAGACGGGGCTTTAGGCCTCCCCTTCAAGGGGAGGGAGAGCGGGGTTTTAGGTCCCCCCCTGCAAGGGGCGGGAGAAGGCTCCGCACAGACATTGTGCCTCAAAAAACCCTATAAGGATAAACGTAATTTTCTAACCGGACATTCGTGTGTAAAAACAGGATACCCACATTTTTGTCGCGCTCCCCTGCCGGCTTTGCGTATTGACCCGCCCGGGTAAATCTGTTAGATGAGACCGCATCAGTATTGTCAGGAATAAGGGAGTCAGCTTCAGTGGTTAATGAGAAAGAATCTCTTAAAATATGCCTTCTTACCTATCGAGGCAATCCCGCCTCAGGCGGGCAGGGCGTCTATATCAGGCATCTGGGCCTCGCGCTCAAAGAACTCGGACATCAGGTAGAGATCATTTCCGGCCCCCCCTATCCTCAACTTGCGGACCAGATTCCACTCCACAAGCTCCCGGGCCTCGATCTTTACAATCCGGATCATTTGTTCAAGGTCAAGGATAAGAAAGGCCTTCTCAACCCCCTGAATATCCTTGAATACGCCAGTATGTGCACAGGCGGGTTTCCGGAGCCGTTTACCTTTGGCCGCAGGGTTTATCAGCACTTTAAACGCGTTTCTCCATCCTATGACATTGTTCACGACAATCAGTGTCTTTCCCCCGGGATCCTTGCCCTGCAAAGACTGCGGTATCCCCTGGTGGCGACCATTCATCATCCCGTCACTATCGACCGGGAAACGGAACTCAGAGAGGCCACCTCTGTCCTCAAGAAGATAAAGATCCGCCGTTGGTACTCCTTCCTGGACATGCAAAAGAGGGTATCCCGCCGGATAGGGAGGATCATTACGGTATCACAGGCCTCCCAACGTGATCTTAGCCGGGAGTATGGGATCAACCCGGGATCGCTCAGCGTGGTAATGAACGGGATAGACAGGGAATATTTTCATCCCGTTCCCGGGGTTGAACGGGAGAATGATCATCTCCTGGTTACAAACAGCGCGGACACCCCCCTCAAAGGGCTCAGGTACCTCCTGGAGGCGGTGGCGACGATCAGGAAAAAGAGAACCATCCGGCTTACCGTCATCGGCGCTCCGAAGAAGAACGGTGTGATCGAGCAACTGATCCGTCATCTGGGGCTTGGGGAGGCGGTAAACTTTACCGGCAGGATTGAGTACAACCAATTCGCCCATTATTACGCCAGGGCCGCCATCGCGGTAATTCCTTCCCTCTACGAAGGGTTTGGCCTGCCTGCGGGGGAGGCCATGTCTTGCGGCGTTCCGGTGATCAGCACCAATGGCGGCGCCCTGCCGGAGGTTGTAGGCGATGCGGGAATAATCGTCCCCCCCGGCGACCGGATTGCCCTGGAAAATGCGATTTTATCGCTCCTGGATGACCCGGACCGGCGGAGCAGGCTGGGACAGGCTGGATTCGAGCGGGTTCAGAAGCTATTTACCTGGCGCCGCGCGGCCGAGCAGACACTGACAGTTTACCGGGAAGCGATAGATGCAAACAATCGAGCTTGAAAGGCTGAGAATCAAACCCGGGCAACTGGTCCTTGACGCGGGTTGTGGCACGGGGCGGCATTTGATGGCCGCTATGGGGTGCCCGGGAGTTTATGTCGTCGGGGTTGATCTAAATTGGGAAGACCTCTGCCGTTCCCGGGACTCTCTGGTCGGCTATGGCAATCCGGGAGGTCTGGATAAGTCGGCGGTTGCAGGAATTGATGATGCCGGTAAACCATGCGCCGTGATCAAGGCGTCCGTTACGAATCTCCCCTTCCAGGATGAATCGTTTGACGCGGTAATCTGTTCGGAGGTTCTGGAACATATCCGGGAAAACCACGAGGCCGTCCGGGAACTCGTCCGGGTGTTAAAACCGAAAGGAACCCTGGCGATAAGCGTCCCCCGTTATCTCCCGGAGCGTATCTGCTGGGCAATCTCCCGGGCCTATCATCAGGAACCGGGCGGGCACATCAGGATCTACCGCAAAGGGGAGCTGCAGACCCTTTTTACAAGTTCAGGCCTGAGCTGCCTGAAGGTCAACTACAAACACGCCCTTCACGCGCCCTACTGGTGGTTGAAGTGCGTTGTCGGCCATAAGAACAACACCTCGAGGCTGGTTAGTCTGTACCGTCGTCTTCTTGAATGGGATATTATGAAGCGGCCCGTCGTAACCACCCTTATCGAAAGACTGCTGAATCCGCTTATCGGCAAGAGTATGGTATTCTACCTGAAAAAAGGACGACGGCCTCGTAAAAAGTCCGGATGCTGCGTTGCGCTGCATCCCTCGTCACTGCGGCGTACGTAAAAGTACGCCTCATTCCTCAGGATTTGCGCGCCTTGCCTGCGGAACTTTTTACGAAGCCGTCTGGGTCAATTTTTCGACTTTTAACGACTTCATCAAGGATGAGCCATGGATCCATCGCTATCGGGGGTAAACGCGCAAGCGCCGGTGATTGAGGCGCCAATCGACATCAGTGCCATGGCCTCCTTTATTTTAAGTCTTCAACGGGAAAATGGGGAAATCCCCTGGTCGCAGGGCGGCAAGACAGATCCCTGGGATCATGTGGAAAGCGCGATGGGACTGGCCTCCGCCGGGCAGATCAGACAGGCTGAAGAGGCCTATCGATGGATGGCGGCGCAGCAGCTCCCGGACGGCAGCTGGTATGCCTCCTACCAGGACGGCAAACCACTGGATAAGACCAGAGACGCGAATATGTCCGCCTATATTGCCGTGGGGGTGTTCCATCATTTTCTCCTTACCGGCGAAGAGGGATTTATCCGGGAGATGTGGCCGGTCATCGGGGCGGGCATTGAATACGCGCTGGGACTCCAGGCGCCGGGAGGGGAAATTTACTGGGCCAGAAACCCCAAGGGGCAGGTGGACAAGATGGCCCTCCTGACCGGCTCAAGCTCAATCTTCATGAGCCTGAAATGCGCCCTGGCCATGGGACGGATAATCGGGAAGCATACAGGTCACTGGCAGGAGGCCTGCGACAGGCTCGGGGAGGCCATCAGGAACAAGCCTAATCTCTTCAACATGATTAAAACTCGCTTTTCCATGGACTGGTATTATCCGGTCTTGTGCGGCGCCATTTCGGGAAGGGAGGCCAAATGCAGGATCTCCCGGCAATGGGATAAGTATGTGGCGCCTGGCTGGGGGGTCCGTTGTGTGTCCGACCGGCCCTGGGTGACCCTGGCCGAGACCTCCGAGCTTGTCCTGACCTTGGCCGCCATCGAAGAATATGATCAGGGGAAGATCGTTCTCGGCTGGATTTCCGGCATGAAGTACGAGGACGGATCATACTGGATGGGAGTAACCTTTCCTGACGGGGTGGTCTGGCCGGAAGAGCGGACATCCTGGACGGCAGGGGCGATGCTCCTGGCCCATGACGCCCTGTACCAGGCGACCCCCGGCAGCCTCCTCTTCAATCATCGATTCTGGAGCAGAATGGAGGGGGAGAAGGGATCAGGGAAGGGGACCGCCGTCCGGGAACTAATTGACGAACTCATGGGAAGCCGGAAAACCCCGATCTCTAGCCTGGGAGGACACCCCGGCCTGATGGTTTCCAGATGAGAAGAGATCATCGTCCCTATTATCTTAAGAGCCTTGACGAGAGGCTTGCGCGATGGTACGCGGCACACTTCCTCTCTCCCCATTTTGAGGAGCTGGGGCGGGGAACTGTCTTCATGAAACCCTGGCATGTGGAGGTATTCGGCGGACCTGTCCTCCTGGGCGACTATGCCCACGTAATCGCCACGTCGGATAAAAAGGTGCGTTTTACCGTCTGGTCCGAGTGGGGAGAGACGGGAAGAATCGAGATAAAGAAATATTGTCTCATCTGCCCGGGGGTGAGGATCAGCGCCGCCCGGCGGATCTCGATCGGGGAGAGCTGCATGCTGGCCCAGGGGGTGTATATCACCGACGCCGACTGGCATGGCATCTATGACCGGACCTCTCCTGTCGGGATCTCCGCGCCGGTCGCGATCGGGGACAATGTCTGGATCGGAGACAGCGCGATCATCTGCAAGGGGGTTTCCATCGGTGATAACAGCATCATCGGGGCGGGTTCGGTGGTGGTGCATGATATCCCGGCCGACTGCATCGCGGCCGGCAACCCGGCGCGGGTGGTGAAGGAGCTGGATCGGACCAGGCCGGTTAAAACCCGGGCCGCGTGGTTATCCGATCCGCAGGCGCTCGCGCAGCAGTTCAGAGAGATAGACCGGGCCTTCATGAAGGACAACACGATCCCGGGCTGGCTCCGGTCTTTGTTTTCCCCGAGAAAAGGGGATTGACCAACGACGACTTCGTAAGAAGTTGCCCGCGGTTTTTGTTCCTCCCCCTTCAAGGGAGGCCGTAGGAGGGGCACATCCGATTCCTCCCCCTTCAAGGGAGGCCTTAGGAGGGGGCACAGCCAGATTCCTCCCCCTTCAAGGGGGAGGTTAGGAGGGGGATGGGGTGTTGCGGCGCGGTCGTTTGACCCCATCCCCACCCCGACCCTCCCCTTGAAGGGGAGGGAGACTGGGGCTTTAGATTTCTCCCCTTGAAGTGAAGGGAGCAGGACCGGCAAAGACGGTATTGCTCCTCAAAAGGGAACGGAGGAAGAAAATGCAATTATATCACCGGACATTCGTGCCCCAAACAAAGGTTTTATTTGACTTTTTGCGATTGACCCACTTTGTCGACTTCGCCCAATTTGTGGGCTTACCGGAGTTTCAGCAAGGACATCTAGCCCCATGAGAGTTGCCATTATTGCCCCGCCCTATCCCCTTGAAGAGGCCCCGGCGCCCCCGCTGGGGGTGACCTATGTCGCAGCGGCCTGTGAGGCTGCCGGGGCCAGGGTCCGGATCTTTGATTATATCGTGACAAAATATTCGGAGGAGAAACTCCGGGCGCAGCTTGATGAGTTCAATCCGCACGCGGCCGGGATAACCTCGGTTACCCTCAATTTTTTCGGGGCCGCGGAAATTATCAGCCAGGTCAAACGGCTCCGGCCTGAAACAGTTACCATGATGGGGGGGCCTCATGTCTCTTTTATGGCGGCGGAGGTCCTCGACGCCTATCCCGGGATAGACATCATCGTCATCGGAGAGGGCGAGGCGACGCTCCAGGAATTGCTGCCGGTTATCAACGAAAAGCATAAATGGGCGGGGGTCAAGGGGATCGCCTTTCGTCGGGATGGCCGGACGGTGATTCCCCCGCCACGGGAATTGATCGCCAATCTGGATTCGATCCCCCTCCCTGCCAGGCATCTCCTGCCCCTTTCCCGTTATCAGGCCCTTGGCTACCCGATCAGCATCATAACCGGTCGCGGTTGTCCGTACCGGTGCATCTTCTGTGTCGGTCAACGGATGGTGGGAAACAAGGTCCGTCTGAGAAGCCCTGCCCTGGTGGTAGATGAGATTGAGCAGATCCTGTCCTATGGCATTACCAGGATAAATGTGGCGGATGATCTCTTCGCCTCAAAAAAGGCGAGGGTTCTTGAGGTTTGCGCGGAGATCGGCAGAAGGGGGTTGAGGTTCGACTGGAGTGCCTTCGCGCGCGTGAATACGGTGGACAGGGAAACCCTGGCGGCCATGCGCGAGGCCGGTTGTGACGCTGTCAGCTTCGGCGTGGAATCGGGAAACCAGGAGATGCTCGATCGGATAGGGAAGGCCATCACCAAGGACATGGTGCGCCTGGCGGTCAACCTTTGCAAGGAAACCGGCATAATTCCCCATACCTCGTTTATCGTGGGTCTTCCCGGTGAAACCAGGGAAACCCTGGCGGAGACGAAGGTCTTCGCCAGAGGCCTCGGGTCGCTGTACGGCTATCACCTTCTGGCGCCCTTTCCCGGCACCAGGGTAAGAGATCGAGTGGCCGATTACGACCTCGAGATCCTGACTGATGACTGGAATCGCTATGATGCCAACAGCGCCATTGTGAGGACCAGCGCTCTTGCCCCGGAGGAAATGAACGCCTTCGTGGCGGACTATGACAGGGAGATCGAAACTGCCTGGGAAGATATGGTCGCCGGTTATAAAAAGACCAATACACCCGAGATTGATATGCAGGTGCGCGGGCAGTTCCGGACCAGGCTGGTTTATCGTCTCCTCGCAGAGGATATCCTTGAGGGCGCCCCCGATTTCGCCGGGGGAGATAACGGCGGTAAGATTGATGATCGGAACCTCCAGGGACTCTGTCAATACATTGAGGCCAGGACCGGCCTGGAGTATGATCTGATTGAGGAGACGATCAAGAGCTTCCGTGATTCCGGATTTATCAAAACAAGAGGGCAGGGGAACCAGCCGAGCTGGTACTGGACCTTCAACAGGTTTGAAGATTTGCCTGAGGATCCGGCGTAGCCTGTCCGCAATAGGTTTTCAGACTTTTTACGGGTTCCTCAAGGTTAAGCGCGGAACGACCCAAGGCCTTAAATCGGGGGTGGCGTCTCCCCCGGATTGATCCTTCTGAGGATGCCCAGGGTCTTTACCATTGGCAGGGGGATAAACAGCCCGGAATCAAGGGCCAGCTGATATATCACCCGGGGGGCCTGGCCGCCGTCGGCCGGGTTTTCGAAAATATCGTGGATCGCCAGAAAGCCGCCGGGCATTACATGGGGCAACCAGCAGGAATAATCGGTAAAGGCCTCCTCATAGGTATGTCCCCCGTCAATAAGCACCAGACTGAGGGGGGTGGACCATTTCCGGGCGACCAGGGCGGATCTCGCGACAACGGGGATCACCGTATCCTCCAGCTCGAGCATCCGCAGGGTCCGGCGGAAAAAAGGCAAGGTATCAATGGCTCCGGTACGAGGATCGATAAGCTCTTCGTCAAAGTAGGCCTCCCCCGGCTGCTGCTCTTCCGAACCGCGATGGTGATCAATGGAGAAGAGGACACCCCCGTTTTCCCGGCAGCCCCGGCCCAGACAGGATGCGGTTTTACCGCAGTAGCTTCCTATCTCCAGACAGGGTCCCATTTGGCTCGCCTCGCGGGCCAGCTCGTAGAGGCGCTGGGCCTCCGCCGGGTCAAGGAATCCCTTGATGTCAAGTGACGCTAACTCCCCAGGCCCCATGATACAGCCCCCCTTCAGGCGTGGATATTTTCGGCAGGTTGTACATATAGTTTATGGATCAAAAAGACAAGTCCGGCCTATGGTGGGTGTACGACAAAATTATGGGTGAGGCGGTTTTTCTCCCCTCTTTCAGCAATGTTTAGCTTTTTGCATCATCCATAAATACTTTTTTTGGTTCGGGTTTTGTTCCTCCCCCTTCAAGGGGGAGGTTAGGAGGGGGATGGGGTTGTGGCGGCGCGGTCGTTTGACCCCATCCCCACCCCGACCCTCCCCTTGAAGGGGAGGGAGGTTGGGGCTGTAGGCTTCCCCTTGAAGGGGAGGGAGATTGGGGCTATGGCCTTCCTCTTCATGGGGGAGGGAGAAGGCTCTCCAAAGACGGGCATTCTGCCTCAAAAAGAACCTGATGAGGACAGGTGCAATTTTCTGACAGGACAGTCGCGCCCCTC
>JAXMLI010000338.1:0-5619 GCA_034368785.1 Smithellaceae bacterium
TTAGACGAGATACTGGTCAATCCCATTCGGGCAGAAGTAACCTTCTTTATTCATGGCCTCTTCCAGCAGGCCAATGTTTCGCTGAACATTTTCCCGGCTGAATTCATTATGATGGAGATGGAAGCAGCCTCCCCGGAACCGGATATCCTTTCGTTTGAGTCCGAATTTATAGAAGCGGACCGCGAGCTCCGAATCTTCCTTGCCCCATCCCCGGAAATCATGATTGAATCCGTTGACCGCCAGAAAGTCGGCCTGGGAAAAGCTCATGTTGCAGCTCCTGATCCCACGGAGCTTCCGGGATCTTGCCACCCAGGCCCAGGGCAGGGTGAGACCGTTGGTGATGTTTTGTGCTTTCCCCGTGAAGCCCATGCAAAGCAGTTGCCCGGGCGAGATATCCCGATGGGTGAAATGGGGGGAAAGGGCAGGGCCAAGTAAAACCCGGTGCCCCTGAATGAAATAACCCTGCTCGGCATATTCCAGGTGATCCGCGACCAAACCCGGGGAGGGGATGGAATCGTCATCGGTGAGGATGATATATTGACCCCGGGAGCGTGCCACGGCCTTGTTTCTTATCTCGGCGGCCCTGAAACCACGGTCTTCCTGCCAGACGTGAAGAATGTCGATGGTTGCCTCCTGCGTGATTTTTGTCACCATGACGGCCGTTTCCTCGGTCGAGCCGTCGTCGGCGACGATTATCTCATCGGGCGGTCGTGTCTGGTTAAGATATCCGGCCACGGTCCTTAGGAGGTAATCCGGCCGGTTGTAGGTGGTAATGATGACGGTTGTTTTCATGATCGGTGTCGATCGGAGGGCTGCCGGCCGGAGATTCCCTGCGGTCGGCAGCCGGTTTTTGTCAATTCGGCCAATTTCGCGTACTTGAAGAATTTGTTGAAGGCATCCAGCATCGCCAGAGTCAAACCCTCAGAGCCATCGAGAAAACCCAGCCGCAGGATGTAGTTATGAAAAAATGTCAGCTTGGCCCGAATGAGGGCGTACAAGATGCTCGATCTTTTACCGACGGCGAATGCCTCCTCTGCACCCAGGGTGGAGTAGTGATCGATCTTCCGCAAGATGTGACTCAACCGGGACTCGGTCAGATGCTCAAGGGGGGTCGACAGGGGAAACACCTTGCCCTCTACCGTGACCGCCTCGTGTACCAGCGCGTCGGTCATCCTGCCCTTTTCCTTCCAGAAGAGCCGGGTTACCCGATCCGGCCACCAGCCCATCCTCTTTATCCATTTACCCTGAAAATAGTTCTTGCGGGGAAAGCTGTACCCGGTGATATCAGAAGGCGGCATGGGCGCCGTTACGATCTTCTCGATCTCTCTTCTGGCCTCCGGGGCAACCCGTTCATCGGCATCGAGGATCAGAACCCAGGGGCAGCGGCAGCGGTCCAAGGCCAACTGCTTTTGCGGGCCGAACCCATGCCAGGATTCTTCGTAGGTGTCGCAGCCGAAGTTCCGGGCGATTTCCAGCGTGGCGTCGGTGCTGCCCGAATCCACCACTACGACCTGTTCGGCGAAACTCACACTGGCCAGACAGGCAGGGAGCTTCTCCGCCTCATTTTTCGTGATGATGGCCACCGAAAGGGGGCAGGTTCTCCGATCGGCTGCGTTTGCTTCGGTCATGGTTGCACCTTTCTTTTGCGGGGACTTATATCATACTAACGCCGAAATTCAAATGCCTTGGGCGGGCGCCGAAAAGAAGGGCGCTGCTTTTCTGTCCTGCCCGGCCGCCCAGGGCAGGCGGATGACAACCCCATCCCCACCCCGACCCTCCCCTTGAAGGGGAGGGAGATTGGGGCCTGTCAGGACGGTCCTTGTACCTCTTTGTCGCGTACCCGGGAGGTAAAGATTCAGTCTTGAGTGGCCGAGTTAAGACAAATATTGCCTGCCCTTGAGAGCGTTTCTTGCAAAACTCCAGCGGACGCGACGGAGCGCGTCCCTCCAGTCCCCAAAACATGTCATTTCCGGCGCCTTTTGGAGGGCCTAGCGAAGTCGTGGCCGTCTTTACCGTGCGTCTTGCATTTGGCTCCCCCTGTAACTGAATCTTTACCCCGGTAGGCACAATCAAATTTACAGGAACGAAGTTTTGTATTATGGATGCCCTCCAAATAAATTCTTGAGGCACAACTGATGATTCTAGTCACCGGCGGCGCCGGCTTTATTGGCGCGAATTTCATCTTGGATTGGCTGGCCCAAAGCGATGAGGGCCTGGTCAACCTCGATAAGCTCACCTATGCGGGCAACCTCGAAAACCTGGCGGCCCTGAACGGGAATGAGCGGCACATATTTGCAGAAGGGGATATTGGCGACGGGAACCTGGTTGCCGGCCTCCTGGCCAGGCACAAGCCCAGGGCGGTGATCAATTTCGCGGCGGAGTCGCATGTGGACAGGTCTATTCACGGGCCGGAAGACTTTATCCAGACCAACATCGTCGGCGCCTTCCGCCTCCTCGAGGCCCTGCGGGGATATTGGCAGGGACTGCCGGATGCCCGGAAGTTTGCCTTCCGTTTCCTCCAGGTCTCCACGGATGAGGTCTATGGCTCCCTTGGCGCACAAGATCCGGCCTTCCGGGAAACGAACCGCTACGAGCCCAACAGCCCCTACTCGGCCAGCAAGGCGGCCAGCGATCATCTGGTGCGCGCCTGGCATCACACCTACGGCCTGCCCGTGTTGACCACCAACTGTTCGAACAACTACGGCCCCTATCAGTTTCCCGAAAAGCTCATTCCGCTCATGATCCATAACGCCTTGAGCGGGAAGCCCCTGCCCGTCTATGGCGATGGCCAGAACGTGCGCGACTGGCTCTATGTGGGCGACCATTGTTCGGCCATCCGCCGGGTCCTCGAAGCAGGGGAGGTTGGCGAGGTCTATAACATCGGCGGCGGCAATGAAATGAAGAATCTGACGGTGGTGCATCTTCTCTGTGACATCCTGGACCGGGAAAGGCCCAAAGGGGATGGAACCAGTTACCGCGCCCAGATTGCCTTCGTCCAGGACCGCCTCGGGCACGACTGGCGATATGCCATTGACGCTGCCAAAATCGAGCGGGAACTGGGATGGAAGCCTGCCGAGACCTTTGAGACGGGGATCTATAAGACGGTCCGGTGGTATCTCGAAAATCCCCACTGGGTCAGCAATGTAACGAGCGGCGCCTATCGCGAATGGACAGCCCGCCAGTATAATGACGGAGAGGGAGCGAAAATCACATGAAACGCAAAGGAATCATTCTGGCCGGCGGCTCCGGCACCAGGCTGTACCCGGTGACCAAAGCGGTCTGCAAGCAGCTTCTGCCCATCTACGACAAACCGATGATCTATTACCCTCTCAGCACCCTCATGCTCGCGGGCATCCGGGAGATCCTTATCATCTCCACCCCCCAGGATACCCCGCGGTTCGAACAGTTGCTGGGCGACGGGTCGGATTGGGGACTCAAGCTGCAATACGCCGTTCAGCCCAGTCCGGACGGCATCGCACAGGCCTTCATCATCGGCAGGACCTTCCTCGGGCGGGACCATTGTGCCCTGATATTGGGGGACAACATCTTCTATGGCCACGACCTGCCGTCACATCTGGAAAAGGCCCTGGCCAGGCAAAATGGCGCCACGGTCTTTGCCTATCATGTGCAGGACCCGGAGCGCTACGGCGTCGTTGCCTTTGACGCCCGGGGGCGCGCCACCTCCCTCGAGGAAAAGCCCGCCCGGCCCAAATCGAATTATGCCGTTACGGGGCTGTATTTTTATGATCATCAGGTGGTCGATATCGCTTCCGCCCTGAAACCCTCCCCCCGGGGCGAACTGGAGATCACCGATTTAAACCGCGTGTATCTGGAGCAAAACCGGCTGTCCGTGGAAATCATGGGCCGCGGCTATGCCTGGCTCGATACGGGTACCCATGAATCGCTCATCGACGCCTCGAACTTCATCGAGACGATCGAGCGCCGCCAGGGCCTCAAGGTGGCCTGCCCGGAAGAAATCGCCTATCGCAAGGGTTTTATTGACGCGGATCAGATCAGACGGCTGGCGCAACCGCTCGCGAAAAACGGCTATGGCCGGTACCTGCTGGGGCTCTTGGAGGAGGGCAGAGAGCCATGAAGACGCTTCGTACCGCCATTGCTGATCTTCTTATCCTGGAACCGGAGGTCTTCGGCGATGAGCGGGGGTTTTTCTATGAAAGCTTCCATGCCGGGAAATTTCGCCAGGCCACGGGGGTGACGGCCGATTTTGTCCAGGACAATCACTCGCGCTCGGGTCGAGGCGTACTGCGGGGCTTGCACTATCAGCTTAAACAGCCGCAGGGCAAACTGGTACGGGTGGCGCGGGGGGCGGTATTCGATGTGGCCGTGGATCTCCGCAAAGGCAGTCCCACCTTCGGCGGGTGGGAAGGCGTGGAACTTTCAGAGACAAATCACCGCCAGTTGTGGATTCCCGCGGGTTTTGCCCACGGGTTTTTCGTCCTGTCTGAAATGGCGGAATTACTTTATAAAACAACGGACTACTATGCGCCCGAGCATGAAAGGACGATCCGCTGGGATGACCGGGAACTGGCGATTGCCTGGCCTGTTCCCCTTGGCGTCGCTCCCGTACTCTCCGCCAAAGACGCGGCGGGGGTCCCTTTCCTTCAGGCGGAGTATTATCCATGACCTCAATCGGGACAACAGCACAAACCTTAACGATTCTCCTCACCGGCCGGCAGGGACAAATCGGCTGGGAACTATGCCGGTCCCTGGCGCCGCTTGGCAAGGTAATCGCGCTTGACTACCCACAGATTGATTACGCTCATCCGGAATCCCTGCGGTCGCTCCTGCGGGAGATAAGGCCGGATATTATTGTGAACGCGGCGGCTTTTACGGCTGTTGATAAGGCCCAGGAAGAAAAAGCCCGGGCCATGACCATCAACGCCGAGGCGGTCGATGTTCTCGCCCGGGAGGCAAGGCGGCTTAACTCCCTGGTGGTGCATTATTCCACGGACTATGTGTTTGATGGCACGAAACCCGGTCCTTACGGCGAAGATGACGCGCCCTGCCCGCTCAACGCCTATGGCGCGAGCAAGCTTGCCGGCGATATTAACCTCCGGGAAAGCGGCTGCGCCTGTCTTATCTTTCGGACCAGCTGGGTTTATGGGACCAGAGGAAATAATTTCCTCTTGACCATGCTCAAACTGGGAAGGGAACGCGACAATCTTCGCGTCATAGACGATCAGATCGGGGCGCCGACCTGGTCGCGCCTGGTCGCCCAGACCTCAGCGCTGGCGCTGGCGAAGCTGATCGCTTCCCGCGAGAAAGGCTGGGATGAATCATGCCTGGGCATTTACAACATGACCTCGGCGGGCAGCACGAGCTGGTACGGATTTGCCCGGGAGATTTTCCAGAAGGCCGCTGCCGCGGGCTTGTGTCCCTCGCCCGGTATTCAGGCGATTGCGTCGGAAGACTACCCCCTGCCGGCGGCGCGTCCCCGCAACTCCTGCCTGAACAATGATAAGCTCTTCAATGTTTTTGGCCTTGCCCTGCCGTCGTGGGAGGCCGCCCTGTCGCTGTGCATGGACGAGTTGCCATGTATGACGCCTTAAGGGGGGAGCTGCCTCATCAGGGGCAGGGCAGTTTTTCTCCCCTCTTTAG
>JAXMLI010000339.1:0-5145 GCA_034368785.1 Smithellaceae bacterium
CCGTCCCGAAACAGGCGTTTTAATGACTTCTTACGAGGGCGTCAAGATTGACGACTTATTAAAAACTCTCCCGGGCGTTATTCCGGACTCGATCCGGAATCCAGGAGAGCGTAGGGTGCGTTAGGCGGCAGCCGTAACGCACCGAAAGAAGGCGGTGGCTTACGCTAACCCACCGCCTTCTTTATTTTCCTGTGGCTACAAAAAGAGGTCTCTCCTGCCGTTTTTTATTTCCGCCAGTTTTTGCTTCGTGGCCTCACGGACCTTGCCATCCAAATCCTGGACAAATTTTTCGATCAGGCGGCCTCCCTTCCGCGCCGTCTCTTCGGAGGCGTAGTCCAGCAGGTACTCATAAAAGGTCAGGATGGCGTTTGGTTCGCAGAAGTTCTTGATGAAGCCAGGTTTGGCCTGCTCCATGAAATGCTCGCCCGTGCGACCAAGTCGGTAGCAGGCCGTACAGAAGGAGGGTATGTATTGATCTTTCATCAATTCGTCAATGACCTCGTTTAAGGAGCGGTCATCGCCCAGCCTGAATTGTTCCATGTCCTCCACATTCCTTCTTTTGGCCGCCTCGCTGTAACCGCCTATCCCGATTTTGGAGCCCGCGTCGATCTGGGAGACCCCAAGTTTGATCGCCTCGTTCCGCAATTCCGCGCTTTCGCGACAGGTGAGGATCAAACCCGTATAGGGCACCGCCAGTCGGAGAATCGCGATGATCTTTTTGAAGTCCTCATCCGCGACCCGATAAGGGAGATGACTCGCGTAAGGGGTGTTGAAGGCCGGTTCCACCCGGGGAAAAGAAATGGTATGAGGTCCAACCCCGAAATATTTCTCCAGTGAATTGGCATGATTGACGAGGGAGATGATTTCAAAGCGCCAGTCGTACAGGCCGAAGAGGGCGCCAATTCCCACATCATCGATCCCGGCTTCCTGGGCGCGGTGGAGCGAGTGAAGACGCCAGAGGTAATCGCCTTTTTTCGTTTGTTCCGGATGGACATATCGATAGGTCTTCTTGTGATAAGTCTCCTGAAAAACCTGGAATGTCCCGATCCCGGCCCCCTTGATGATTTTATAACCTTCCGTATCGAAAGGGGCGGCATTGATATTTATTCTGCGGATGCTTCCCGTTTCCGTGCCGGCCTCATTACAGGTCTTGATCGCGTAAACCTGTTTCACCGTATCGGCGATTGCCCGGGCCGAGGAGGAGGGGGATTCGCCGAACACAAGGATCAGCCTCTTGTGGCCCTGTCCCTCCAGCAGAAGCACCTCCTGACGGAGTTCTTCCTCCGTTAGGCTGTGGCGCCGCACCAGCTCGTTCGAGGAGCGAAACGCGCAATAAAGGCAGTCGTTAGTGCAGTAGTTGTTGATGTAGAGGGGAGCGAAAAAGACGATGCGATTTCCATAGATATCGCGCTTGATCTGTCTTGCCGTCTGAAAAAGTTCTTCGAGAAGATCGCCGTGGCCAATATTAGACAGTTTGGCCGCCTCCTCCGGAGACAGGCCTTTATTTTCCCTTGCCTTGGCAAGAATATCCCTTATCTCAAATTCGTCGGCAGGGCTGCCCTTGATCAGTCCCTCAATGTAATCGTCATCAATAAAATCTTCATATTTGGTCATAATATTCCCAATCCGTGTTACACCTTAGGCAGGTTTACCCTGAACACCGATCCCTCACCGAGACGGCTCTTTACGGAAACTCTACCCTGATGAATATCCACTAATCTTTTTACCAGGCTCAGACCAAGACCTGTGCCGGGCATGTGAACCGTATAATCGTTCTTAGCGCGATAGAAATCATCAAAGACCCTGTCCAACTCTACGTCGGACATGCCGATCCCGTTATCGCTCACCGAAACCGTTAAAAAGATCTCACCGTCTTCAATGCAGAGATCCACCCACCCTCCGGGCGGGGTGTAATTGATGGCATTATCAATCAGATTCTCAAAAACAACCGTCATGGCCGCCTTATCCGCGAGGACCAGCCCGCCCGTATTACCCTCGGGATGATGAAGGTTAATGGCGATGTTCTTGTCTTTTGCCTTGTCCTCAATCTGCCTTAGCGCGTTGATCAGGATCTCGCTGATCTCCACGGGATACCTCTTCATGGCGAAACGACCGGTTTCTATGTCGCTGAGGCTGATTAATTCATCGAGCATCCTGTTGAGCGAATTCATGCGGACGAGGGCATCTCCGACCGTCTCGCCGCTTCCATTCGAAGCGCCGTCCGGTTCCTGTGGCTGGGCGATCTTTCGGAGGCAGGCCTCTATCGTGGCGAGCGGCCCTTTCACCTGCTCCGCCACCATTGAAACGAACCTGGCCTTAGTCACATTGAGCTTTTTCAGGGCGGTAATGTCCCGCAATACCGTTACCACGCCAAGATTCTCGCGGTCCGGATTGTAAACCGGGGTGGCGTTCACCATGTACGCGCCCTTGTCCAGGGGAATCTCCCTGGTTCGGATTACATTGTCCCCTTCCGCCTGACATGTTTCCAGGAAGAGTTCCTTGATCTCCGGACTCCTGATCACCTCTTCCATTCTGACCGGCAAGGTGCAACCGGAAAACTCCGGAATTATCCTGGCCGCCGCCGAATTGCGCAGCACGATTTGACCCTGGCGGTTTATGACAATCACGCCATCGGAGATGCAGTTCAGGATGGACTTGCTTTTGGAGCGCTCGAAGGAAAGTTCGAGGAGCTGCTTTTCCTGCTCCACTTTGAGTATTTTCGAGTCCAGGGATAGCCTTCTTTTTTCCAGGCCGTTCCGGAGGGCGATCAGCAGCTCCTCTGGGGTAAATGGTTTCGGGATGTAGTTATAGGCCCCCCTCTTGGTCGACTCCACCGCCGTTTCTATGGTGGCGTGAGCGGTTATGACAAAGATAACCAGGTCATCATCCTCCCGGCGGATCAATTCAATCAGCTCGAGACCGCTGATGCCGGGCATTTTAAGATCGATCAAGGCGGCGGAGAAATTCCTGTGCTCCTTGAACTTTTCATAACCGGTGGTACCGTTATCGGCTGTTTCGACCTCAAAACCTTCGGCGACGAGTATCTTCCGACACCCCTCCCTGATTCCAGGCTCATCATCGACTACGAGTATTCTATGGGGCCGTGATTCCATTGCCTCTCCATCATAACTGACGACTCCGTAAAAAGTCCGGATGCTGCGTTGCGCTGCATCCCTCCCCCGCCTTCGCGGGGGCAGGCTTGCGGCGTGTTCCGGGGACACGTTCCGATCCCTTTGGGCTTCCGGAACATGTCCCGACGCCTCATTCCTCGCGATTTGCGCGCCTTGCCTGCGGCCTTTTTATGAAGCCGTCCTGAATCATCGGCTTTTGCGACTTTTTACGAGGGCGTCAAAATGGAATCAGTCCGCCCGGAATAATGTTTCGGTGGCAACGCCGGTTCAAACCTTGATATGAAGCAGCGGCAGCCCCAGGCGCTTTCGTTTCGTCTCGCCGAAAAGAAGGGTATCTTCTCTCACTGTCGGGGCGCCCCGACGACCCCTGCCCAGCACCTCCAGGGGATGGGAGCCCCCGAGATGGAGGGAGTGTTTGCCGTATTTCGCGCTTACCTGATCAACGGCCCCGTAGAGATCCCTGATCCGCTCGGCCTGGAGGGGATCCTCAAAAAGTGAGTATTGGACGTTCAGGTTCGGCGCCAGGTCCAGGAGCACCACCCCGGTCGCCCGATAGAGGACCTTGTCCTGATAGAGGTCGGCGAGGGCGGTCCGCAGGAACCCCGTGAGTTCGTGCGGATAGACCGAGGGACGGTTCAGCTTCACCTCCCGGCTCCGGGCGCCAAAATCGTTCTTCCTGAGAACAATCGCCAGCCGGCGCGCCGCGAGTCCGTAACGTCTCGCCTTTATGCAGGCGGACTCCAGGTTCCGGAGCAGATGGGCGTAGAGATATTCCTCGTTGCCGGAGGGGGGGGCAAATGTTTTCATCTTGCTTATCGACGCATAGGAACTCTTCTCTTCCACGGACACAAGATAGACGGAATCGCCCCGCAACTCCCGCCAGATCTCCTGCCCCGGTTTCGTAAAGCGCGTCAAAACGGTCCGCTCGGGGAGACTGGCGAATTCCAGCGCGGTATTGATTCCCATCTTGGCCAGGTAATTCGTGGTGGCATGTCCGATGCCCCAGATCTTCTCCACGGGCAGATCCTGGAGGAAAAGGGCGATGGACCGACCGGGAATAATGGTCAGGCCGTCGGGCTTTTTATGCTTGGAGGCCACCTTGCCCAGCACTTTGGTAATGCTGAGCCCTACGGAGACGCCGATCCCCAGTTCCCTTTCGATGGCCTTCTTCATCAGGGCGGCAATATCCTCGTATGAGGCATGGAGGGCGCGGCGCATCCCCGTTATATCGGCAAAGGCCTCGTCAATGGAATACTCCTCCACCTGGGGGGTAAAGCGTCTCATGATATTGAACATCCGCCGTGAGAAGAGGCTGTAGGTTTCATAATCCGAGGGGAGAATGACCAGTTCCGGACAGATGGCCTTCGCCTGAGCCAACGGGACACCCCGCTTTATTCCCCTGGCCTTGGCGGCATAGCTGGCACAGGCGACGATCCCCCGCTCCCCTCCCGTAATCAGGGGCCGCCCCTTGAGTTCCGGGTGGATGGCCTCTTCGCAGGAGGTAAAAAACGCGTCGCCATCGATATGGACAATCGCCCTGGGCCAGGAATGGATGGTGAAGATCTGGTTGCTCACGGTCTCGCCTCGTTTTTTGGTCAACGGTGATGGTGGTATGATAAAAAGTCCATATAACGATCACTATTGGGAGACGGCGCGGTAAAAAGCTCCAGAGGCAAGGCGCGCAAATCCTGAGGAATGAGGCGTACTTTAGAGGTACGCCGCAGTGACGAAGGATGTAGCGCAACGCAGCATATGGACTTTTTACCGCGTCGTCAGCGGTGATATTTGCGGATCACCGCCACCACCACGCCCCCCAGCCGCAGTTCTTCCTTTGGCCTGATGGTCGGGTACTTTGGATTGGCCGATTTCAGGCAGACGCTGTTGCCATTTTTGCTGAAGTACTTCATCGTCCATTGGCCATCGACCTCCGCCAGGACGATGTCCCCATTTTTGGCTGTCCGGTCCCGCTCGACGATCACCAGATCGTTTTCCCTGATCCCCTCGCCGATCATGG
>JAXMLI010000340.1:0-7357 GCA_034368785.1 Smithellaceae bacterium
TGTGCGGGGATAAAAATGTGGTAACGGAACTGGGCTATCAGGTTAAGCCGGACGGCGCCATTTTGCAGGAAGAGACCGGCGAGGACGGCAAGAAAACCTGGGTAGCTTTTTCCAAGCTGGGCATGCGCAGGGCAGTTCTCAATGACCTTTCACCTGCGGCCACTTTCATTGCCTATAACTACAACACTCCGGTGGATGTCGCCAGTTTTGAAAAAGAAGCCAAGCGAATTCTTAAAGAAGTGGAAGAGGAATGCGGCTGGATGTACGAGACCAAGCATTCCGACGGACGCACAGGGAATATCAATTACACCGTGTGGAGCGAGGTGTTCAACTGTCCGCACTGCGGCAAAGAGGTTGTTTACTTTGATGCGGCGGTGGAAGAAGAAACATTTGCGGTTATGAAGGACTTTATTTGCCCTCATTGCACAGTCGAACTCGACAAAAAATCGATGCAACGGCAGTGGCAGTCCTATTTTGATGTACCGCGCAATGAAACCCATCGGTTGGTGCGATATGCCCCAGTTTTGATCAATTATCAGATAGCCGGCTCCCGGTACGAAAAAAAACCGGATGAGTTTGACCTGAAAATCGTTAAACGCATTGAAGAAACGCCCATCAATGACTGGTTCCCTGCTTTTGAAATGCCGGAGGGTGAGCGCAAAGGGAAAGATGGTTATCATCTCAAGGGTATTACCCATCTGCATCATTTTTACTTTCGTCGCGCCATGATGGTGTATGCGCGGCTGTGGGATAAGCTAAATGCATGTTCTAGTCAGTTCGTGCGTTTTTTTGTGCAAGGCAATGGTCTGACTGTGACCAAAATGAATCGATATAGAAGGACAGCCTTTTCACAAGTTAATCAGTATATGAGTGGAACCCTATTTGTGGGTTCACTGCTTTCAGAGGTATCACCTGCCTATTCGATGACCAACAAGCTAAAGCGCCTTATCAAGCTTTCTCTGCCGGGGGCTTATGGACAAACGGCAATCACCTGTCAGTCAACGACCAATATCATTTCTCTTCCAGAAAAGAGACTTGATTACATCTTCATTGACCCTCCCTTCGGCAATAACCTCCATTACTCCGAATTAAATTTTTTTTGGGAAGCCTGGCTCAAACTTCTGACCCAAAGGGAACCTGAAGCCGTCATGGACAAGGGGCGCAGTCGCACCTTACATGATTACCAGGTTTTGATGTCGGCAGCATTCCAGGAACTTTACCGTGTCCTTAAATCTGGGCGTTGGATTACAATCGAGTTTCACAATTCGAGTAACAGCGTATGGGTTGCTATTCAGGAAGCGCTTGAACAAGCCGGATTCGTCGTTGCCGATGTAAGAACTCTGGATAAACAGCAAGAAACCTACAAGCAGTCCATTCAAAAACTGGTTAAACAGGATTTGGTAATCTCCGCTTACAAACCCAACGGCGGACTGGAGGATCGTTTCAAGCTCGAAGCAGGCACCGAGGAGGGGGTATGGGATTTCGTCAGAACGCACCTCAAACAATTACCTGTCTTCGTGGCAAAAGAAGGGCAATTGGAAGTTGTGCCTGAACGGATGAACTATCTGCTGTTTGACCGAATGATAGCCTTTCATGTCCGGCGCGGCGTGATGGTTCCGATGAACTCATCGGATTTTTACGCGGGCCTTGAGCAACGGTTTTCTGTTCGGGAAGAAATGTATTTCCTGACAGATCAAGCTATTGAATTTGACAAAAAGCGAATAACGGTAACAGGAGTCAAACAAATCAGCCTTTTTGTCACCGACGAGGCATCGGCGATTCAGTGGCTGCGACAGTCCATCAAGGAGAAACCACAGGCCACTTCCGACATCAACCCGCAGTTCATGAAGCAGTTGGGGGCATACAGCAAAAACGAACAGATGCTGGAATTATCAATCCTGCTGGAACAGAACTTCCTCTGCTATGACGGCAAAAATCTAGTTCCTGAACAGATCCACGCCTACCTTTCTACCAACTGGAAGGAGCTGCGCAACCTGCCCAAAGACGATCCGGAGCTGGTAGCCAAAGCTCGTGACCGCTGGTACGTGCCCGACCCCAACAAGGCCGGCGACCTGGAGAAGCTGCGCGAGAGGTCCCTGCTCAAGGAGTTTGAGGAATACCGGAACTCCAGCCAGAAGCGCCTGAAGGTGTTCCGCCTGGAGGCCGTCCGCGCAGGGTTCAAGAAGGCATGGCAGGAGCGCGACTACGCCACCCTCATCACCGTGGCCCGTAAGATCCCCGAGAACGTCCTCCAGGAGGATCCGAAGCTCCTTATGTGGTACGATCAGGCTTTAACAAGAACAGGAGGTGAATCATGACATCTGAATGGAAATGGGCTGGCGCCCGCTGGTGGAAATTCGATTTTCATGCACATACACCCGCTTCAGATGATTATGGTCATGGTCCGAATCAGCGGCAATTAAAGCAATACACCTATCGTGAATGGCTGCTTGATTTTATGCGAGCAGGGATCGATTGCGTGGTAATCACCGACCATAATTCGGGACTATGGGTCGATCCGTTGAAAGATGAATTAGCTAAACTGGAATCCGAACAAATTCCTGATTTTCGGCCCTTGCATTTGTTTCCAGGCGTGGAAATCGGCGTCACCGGCGGTGTGCATCTACTGGCTATATTTGATCCAAATTGCTCAACATCACATGTCGATAAATTTTTAGGAGCCGCTGGTTACAAAGGCAAGAATGGAGACAAGGATGCATGTACATCATATAGCCTGGTTGACGTTGCAAGAGAGATCGTAAGTTATGGCGGCATCGCAGTTCCAGCGCACGCGGATAAAAACAATGGATGCTTCATTTATACTGGCCCCACTTTAAACCAAATACTTGATTGCAGTGATATCTACGCTATGGAACTTATGGATACAACTTTTTCAAAGTCACAGCAGTACATTGATAAGAAAACATCATGGACTGAAATTATCGGCTCCGACAGCCACCATCCTGATACAGTAGGCAGAAATTCCACATGGGTAAAAATGGGACATCCAAACCTTGATGGACTCCGACTCGCTTTACTGGATGGAAGCCTATCTGTGAAAAGATCCGATATGTTTGGAGATGACCCCAATCTTCACGGGCATTTGGCCATAGAATCGTTATCAGTAAAAAATGCAAGGTATATTGGACGTTCAAAAGCGTTTGAATGCTATTTTAATCCCTGGTTGAATACCGTCATCGGCGGCAGAGGCACAGGAAAATCAACACTTCTTGAGTTCATTCGTATTGTTATGCGACGCGAAAGTGAAATACCGGAGAGCTTGGAGAAAGACTTTGAGAAATATCGAACGGTTTACGAAAACAGAAATGATGATGGCCTTCTTACCGAGAATAGCACTCTTTGTGTGACCTATCGAAAAGATGAAAATGTCTTCAAGATTCAATGGAGTTATGATGGAAATGAGGAGGCCATTCTTGAGGTGGATGACCATGGTAATTCCATCCCCGTTTTTGGCGATGTTCAACAACGCTTTCCGGTACGGATGTATAGCCAGAAACAGATCTTCGAGATGGCACGCAGACCGCAGGCGCTGCTGAAAATCATCGATGATGCGCCGGAGGTTAAATATCGCGAGTGGTTGGAAAAGTGGAAAGAGGAGGAATCACGATTCCTCGCGCTAAGAGCCAAATATAGAGAAATTCAATCTGGATTGAGTGAAGAATCGAGGTTGCTTGGCGAACTGGATGACATCAAGAAAAAGCTGATCGTATTTGAAAAAGCAAAATATTCTAAAATATTGAGATATTATCAGAATAGACTTCGCCAAACGCGGGCTATCGAAGCGTGGAAAAAGAGCTGGAATAATACCGGATCTTCGATACGCGAACTGGCCGAGCAGCTTGCTCCGGAAAATTTGGATAAAGAGTTGTTTGATTCTGAAGATGAAACAGACAAGCAATTGCTTGGTCACACGGAGACAGTATCGAAAAGCCTGAAACAGATAGTAGCCAAACTGAATTCCCTTGCCGCCGACGCCGATAAGATTGTTTCCGATTGGGATCAAAAGAAAGACGAGTCCCTTTGGCAGACGGCGGTTGATAACTCAATTGACGCCTACAAAATACTCCGAGAACAATTACAAAAAGAAAAAATTGGCGATCCACGAGAATATGGAAAATTTGTGCAGGATCGGCAGGCCCTTGAGGAACGATTGAAGAATCTGACGTCTCGCCGAAAAACGCTTGATGAACTTGAAAAGCAAGCAGAAGAAAGCCTTGATGAGTTGACATCACTACGACGAGATATAACGCAGCGGCGATCAAAATTCTTAAAAAACATTTTAAGCACCAACATGTATGTTTCCATGAGCATCTTACCATACGGCAGTGCCGACACCGCTGAAGATGGCTTTCGCTCTGTCCTCCAGTTAGGTGAAGGGCGATATGAAAAGGATGTCGGCTCCGTAGGAAGAGGCGGCATCATAGGTGGTTTGTATGCAGGGTATCCGAACAATAACGAAAGAGATCAAAGCCTTATCAAAAAGAAAATCGGTGAATTTGAAGAGAAATTGAGAAAACAAAAAAACCGAATAAAAGAAATTACCAAGGGCAATACCTCGGATCAAGACATCAAGGATAGGCGCTTTGTAATCTTTCTCGGCAATTTGCCGCCCGAAACCCTGGATAGAATGGATTGCTGGCATCCTGAAGATTCTCTGGATGTCCGCTACAGCACGAAACCCGGTGGTGAGTTTAGACCTGTACAACAGGGATCACCCGGCCAAAAAACAGCGGCACTATTGGCCTTCCTGCTCTCATACGGCGACGAACCTCTTATTCTGGATCAACCGGAAGACGACTTGGATAATCAACTGATTTATGATCTGATAGTTACACAACTCAGGACCATCAAGCAAGATCGTCAGGTCATTGTTGTTACCCATAATGCCAATATTGTCGTCAACGGCGATTCCGAATTGGTCGTTACGCTTGATGTCGGCAATGGTGAAACGCAAAAGGTCTCTGAAGGGAGCTTGCAGGAGAACCTAGTCAGAGAGGATATCTGCAATGTCATGGAAGGAGGAACGGAGGCTTTTGACCTAAGGTATCGAAGAATAAAAGCAGGAGGGAAATATGTTTGACAGCAAGGAGGAACTCCTCCGGAAAATACAACTTGGCGAGGATACGCCACTCGAACTTAAAACGATCAGCTTTAAAGGCAAGAAAATAGCGGGACCGACACGAAACGATCTTGCCGATGAATTTGCCGCAATTGCCAATACGGCGGACTGCGTGGTGGTCCTCGGTGTAGATGATAAAACGCGAGACATCATCGGCATCCCTTTGCATTTATTGGACACCGTTGAAGATTACGTCCGTGAAATTTGCAACGACAGTATTAAACCGCCTGTTCTGATCAGGACATACCGGATAGAATTGCCGGATGCAACCGGTGATATGATGCCCGTTTTAAAGATTGAAGTTTCCCGGAGTTTGTTTGTCCACCAGAGTCCCGGCGGCTATTTCTACCGACAGGGCAGTTCAAAAAGGCAGATGTCTCCTGAATACCTTGCCCGCCTTTTTCAGCAGAGGAGCCAGACGAGACTGATCCGTTTTGAGGAACAGCCGGTTCCTCAAACGGGCATGAGAGATCTTTCCGAAGAATTGTGGCCCAGATTCACAACCCGCTCAAGTGAACCATCCGAGGTTGTCCTCCTGAAGCGGAACCTGTTGTCGAAGGAAGAAAGCGGCGATGTTCGCGCCTCAGTGGCCGGGATACTACTCTGCTGTCAATCTCCGGAGCGATTTCTGCCCCACGCCTTTATTGAAGCTGTACGCTATCGAGGGGTTCAGCAGGATTCCAATTACCAGACGGATGCTCAGAAGATACGTGGCCCCTTGGATCAACAGATTAATCAGACGATGTCCTTCTTGAAGAGAAATCAGACCATTATGGCCACGAAAAAGCCGTATCGAATAGAAGTGTCGCAGTTTAGCGAACGAGCCGTTTTTGAAGCAATTGTAAATGCTGTGGCTCATCGTGACTACTCCGTTTTTGGATCAAAGATCAGATTCTTCATGTTTGATGATCGTCTGGAAGTCTATTCTCCAGGCCCCCTTCCGAATACTGTGACTATTGATAGCATAGCCTTGCGCCAGGCCACTCGAAACGAACTGATAACAAGCCTTCTTGCAGAAACTCCTGTTGCAGAAAAGGTCGGCGATGTCGGACGTGGGTTCTATATGGAAAAACGGGGAGATGGAGTCCCGATTATTTTGAATGAAAGCGAAAAACTGTCTGGAAAGAAACCAGTATATCGACTTATTGATGACGCCGAACTTTTGTTAACCATTTTCGCTGCTAAAATGGAATAACTGGATGAGGATTGGTGCAAATAGCTGGTACTACAGCCCCGACCACGGGCAGCTTTGCCAGGTCATCGAAACCCAGACGCTCTGGGGTGAGACGACCTGCCGGGTCTGGCTGCCCGGCCGCGACTCCGTGGTCCGTATCCCGGCTTCCAGGCTCAAGCCGCTGGAGAGTGCGGGCACCGGCTCGCTGGACGATATCGCCTATATCGTTGCTGCCGCGCGGGTGGCCGACGCCCTGACCCAGGATGTTCTGCTCGCGCCCATTGAATCCTCCGTTATCCCGCTTCCCCACCAGATTCGGGCTTTGTCTCGCGCCACCGCGGGCGACCGGGTGCGCTATCTTTTGGCGGACGAGGTAGGCTTGGGCAAGACCATCGAGGCCGGTTTGATCATGCGGGAGCTCAAGCTCCGTGGGCTGGTCAAGCGGACGCTAGTCATCGCCCCGAAGGGACTGGTTAGCCAGTGGGTCAGCGAGATGCGCTTCCACTTCGGTGAAACCTTCCAGCTCGTACTCCCCGAGGACATCAAGACGTTGAAACGGATCGCCCCGGCAACGGGTCCGGGAAACGGCGAGAAGGGCAATCACGACCCGGTGGTTCTTCCCGCCAACGCCTGGCAAATGTTCTCACAGGTGGTCGTGCCGATGGATTCGGTCAAGCCCCTGGACAAGCGCCGTGGGTGGACCGCGGCCCAGGTGGGCGAGCACAACCGCGAGCGGTTCGAGGACCTGATCTCCGCCGGATGGGACCTGGTCATCGTGGACGAAGCCCACCGCCTTGGCGGCAGCACCGACCAGGTGGCCCGCTTCAAACTGGGCCAAGGGCTCTCCGAGGCCGCGCCATATTTCCTGATGCTTTCGGCCACTCCGCACCAGGGTAAGACCGACGCCTTTCACCGGCTGGTATCCCTGATCGACGCTCAGGAGTTCCCGGACATCAGCAGCGTTACCCGCGAGCGGGTCCAGCCGTATGTCATCCGCACCGAAAAACGCCGCGCCATTGATGCCGACGGGAAGCCGCTGTTCA
>JAXMLI010000341.1:0-2959 GCA_034368785.1 Smithellaceae bacterium
TAAAATCTAACCAAGCAGATTGAGGTCAATCCATCGTCAGAATAAATGCCACAGATAATATATGAATAATATCAGAACCTGTACATCCATAAAATGTCTGGCGAATGCAATGGCACATAGCTTGCTTTACGAAAGTCAAGGCTGGCAGATACGCAAAATATTCGCGGCTTTCGAGCATTGACAAGAAGGAAGTCAACGTGTAAGGGAAACAAATGCCAGTTAATATACTATAATAGTAGTAATTAATGACAGAAAGGAGAAAAAAGAATTATGAAGAAGATCCTAATCATCAGTATGCTTGTACTTTTAGTCGCTGGTTTTGCTCAGGCCAAAGAGTACGAAATAAAGAAGACAGCCGGTGAATACAGCGTTGAAATCACCATCGACCGGAATCCGCCGGTAGTGGGGAATAACAATGTGAAGATCGGCATTAAGGATGCCGCCGGGGGCACGGTGGCGGATGCCAAGGTAATAGTTGAATATTCCATGCCGGTCATGCCGGGGATGCCCCCGATGAACTACAAGGCCGAGGGTGAATTGAAGGATAATCTTTACCATGCGGTGATGAAACTGAACATGTCCGGATCCTGGAATGTCTCCCTTCGGATAACCAGAGCCGGTAAAACAACAACCACGAGGCTTACGGTCGATGCCAAATAGAGACGCGCCCCACTTGGGCAAAGGTTCAGTCCGGTCGCAGGGGATTGCCTGGAGAAGGTACTTTATAGTCTTTTCTTTCCTGGTCCTGGCGGTAGCAGGAAATTATTCCGGCGCCTTCGCGGAAGAGCTGGTTTTAGATAAACTTGTAAGCGAGGCCCGGAAGAATAACCCGGAAATCCTCGCTCTCGAGGCCCGAGCCGCGGCAGCCCGCTTCAAGATCCCCCAGGCCAAAAGCCTCCCTGATCCCATGGTCATGGCGGGCTATCAGAACGAAGGCGCCAGATACCTCTACACCTTCGGAACGGAGACGGATATGGGAGGCTCCCAGTGGATGTTTTCCGCCTCGCAGATGTTTCCCTACCCCGGGAAGCTGCCCTTGAAGGCCGAAATGGCCACCCGTGACGCCGAAAGCATTGAGATCTCAGTGGAGGCCTTGCGGCTGAAAATTGCGGCCAGGGTGAAAGAGCTTTACTGGGATATCCTTCTCAGCCACAAAAACATCAGCCTGATTCAGGACCGCGTCCGTCTCTTCGCCGCGGTTGAAGATGCCGCCTACGCCCGTTATTCCTCGGGAATGGCGCCCCAGCAGGAATTGTTGATGGCCCAGACGGAAAGATACATGCTCCGGGAAAGGGAACTGATGTTGCAGCAGAAGCTCCAGGCCTTTGAGGCCATGCTGATCGCTGCCCTGGGACGTAAGGCCAATGGCCCTCTGGGAAAACCGGGAGCGATCGCCGCCAGTCGTTTTGAATATGCCACTGATGACCTCGTCCGTACTGCCCACGAACGCTCCCCGGAGGTCAAGGCCCGAGAGAAGATGCTGGCCGGATCGGAAGCGAAGGTAAGGATGGCGCAGCGGGAATTTTACCCCGACATCACCGTTGCCGCCAATTACTATGCCCGGAGTTCCCAGTTCCCCGATATGTGGAGCGTTACCACCCAGGTGAACATCCCCATATTTTATAAAACAAAGCAGAAAGAGGGGGTAAACGAGGCGAAGGCCTCGGTCACCGAGGCCCAGCGGGAAGTAGAAGGGATAAAATTGATGATCACTTCGGCGATCAGGGACAATCATTCCATGATTCTCGCCGCTGATAAACTGATGGAATTATATAAAGAAGGCCTGATACCAAAGACAGAGCGTGATTTTGAGGCGGCCCTGTCAGGCTACCGAACCGGCCGGGTGGAGGCCATTACCGTGATCAGCAGACTGAAATTCCTCCTGGAATATGAAACTCTCTACTGGAGCCAGTATGCCGAGCGGGAAAAGGCGATCGCCCGCCTGGAAGCTATCACGGCAGACGGGCTGAAATCATCGGTAGAGGAGTCGGGAAAGGAGACGAGAGTTGAGAAAAAGGAACCTGATAATCGTATCATTCTCTATGATATTGAGTACAGCGCTGATCATTTATTTCGCGGCGCCCAATTATTCGGCTAATCTATATCGGTCGATCCGGCAATACCTCAAGGGTTCGGATGTCGCTAAAGGTTCGAACGCCGCCGGGACGCACGCTGGCGGGCAGCATACCGCCGCCGTTCAAACCCCTGCCCCGCAGGAAGGGAACAAACCGGAAGCGGAGCCGATCCCCGAGCTTGAAATTCCTGCGGATAAGCACCAGTTGATGGGCGTCAAGACAGAGGAAGCGTCCATAAGACCGTTTCAGAAGATAATCAGAACTGTGGGAAGGATTGAGTACGACGAACGGCGCCTGGCCACAATCAATTCGAAGTTTGAAGGCTGGATTGAAAAACTTCATGTTGATCAGACCGGTCAGTATATCAAGAGAGGGCAACCCCTGGCCGAGGTTTACAGTCCGGAACTGGTCGCCACCCAGCAGGAATTTCTTGGATTGCTCAAATGGCAGACAGGGGCAGGGTCACAAAATCCCGCATCAGATCTCAACAGGATGCTCTCGCGCGATGCCGAGGCCATTATTGAGGGGGCGCGGGCGCGACTCCGTCTTTGGGACATCTCGGAAGAACAGATCAAAAAAATAGAAGAAACAGGGAAACCCATTAGAACACTTACCATCTTCAGCCCGGTTAATGGTCATGTCGTGGAGAAGATGGCCGTCCTGGGGATGCGGATCATGCCCGGCGAGAAGCTCTTCGACATTGCCGATCTGTCCAGTCTCTGGGTAATCGCCGATATTTATGAATACGAACTTTCCTTGATAAGACTCGGCCAGGCAGCATTAATTGGCTTGAGCTATCTGCCCGGTCGAGATTTTGCGACAGTTGTAGATTATATCTATCCTGCTTTATCCGCGCAGACCAGGACGGCAAAGGTAAGGTTCAC
>JAXMLI010000342.1:0-2756 GCA_034368785.1 Smithellaceae bacterium
TCTATTCATGCTCCATTAGTTTTACATCCAACGCCAGGCTATGGAGTTCCTTCAGCAGAACATTGAATGATTCAGGCAGTCCGGGCTCAAACGTGTGATCGCCCTTTACGATAGCCTCGTATATTCTTGTCCGTCCGGCCACATCATCGGATTTCACGGTAAGAAATTCCTGAAGAGAATAGGCGGCGCCATAGGCCTCCATGGCCCATACTTCCATCTCTCCCAGTCGCTGTCCGCCGAACTGGGCCTTGCCGCCCAGGGGCTGCTGGGTAACGAGTGAATAGGGGCCTATTGATCTGGCGTGTATCTTGTTGTCTACCAGATGATGCAGCTTGAGCATGTATATTATGCCGACTGTGATCTCCTGATCGAACGGCAGTCCGGTTCGACCGTCAAAAAGTATCGTCTGCCCTGTTTGCGGCAGGGAGGCCATTTTGAGCAGATCTTTTATTTCATTCTCCGAAGCGCCGTCAAAAACGGGCGACGCGATAGGTATCCCTTTCTTCAGACGACCAGCGAAACGCCTTATCTCGTCGTCTGTTCCACCATCGACGAATGCGTCAAACTCCGGGGACTGGTAGATATTTTTCAGGGTCTTCCTTAGCACGGCCGGCTCATAGTTCTTATCCATCAGTGCCTGGAGCTGATCCCCGAGTCCCTTCGCGGCCCAGCCAAGGTGGGTTTCCAGAAGCTGTCCAACATTCATACGTGACGGCACCCCCAGGGGATTAAGAACAATATCGACCGGGGTGCCATCAATGAAATACGGCATATCCTCTTCAGGCAAGATTCGGGACAGGACGCCCTTGTTTCCGTGACGACCCGCCATCTTATCGCCCACAGAGAGCTTTCGTTTAATGGCGATGTAAACCTTGACAAGTTTTATTACCCCGGGCGGGAGTTCGTCGCTCGCCTGGAGTTTCTCTGTTTTCTCCCGGCAGAAAGCCTCGATCAGTTCGATCTTTCTTTGCAGATTTTCCAGTAAGCCCCGAATCTGCTCCTCGGCGGCCTCGTCGTTCAAAAGGGTAATCTCCCCCCAGAGACTAAAGGGGAGCCTCTCCAGGGTTTCCTCGTCGATAATATCGCCTTTTTTGAGGACTATCTTCTTCTTTTTCGGATCCAGTATTTTTGAGGACGAGACCTTGCCCATGAGCAGGGAGGCGATCTTTCCCCTTACCGTTCTGGTTACGACATTTATCTCATCAGCCTCGTTATTGTTCAGGATATCCATGGCGTCAGCTTCTATCTGCTGGGACCGCCGGTCTCTATCCACGCCTTTTCGCGTGAATACCTTGGCATCGATTACCGTTCCCTCCACCCCGGGAGGCACCCGCATGGACGTGTCGCGAACATCACTCGCCTTTTCCCCGAATATGGCCCGCAGCAGCTTCTCTTCGGAAGTCAACTGGGTTTCACCCTTGGGGGTGATCTTGCCCACCAGGATATCTCCCGGTTTCACCGAGACACCAAGGCTGATGATGCCGCTGTCGTCGAGATTTCTCAAGGCTTCGTCCCCCACATTAGGAATGTCGCGGGTGATTTCCTCCTTGCCCAACTTGGTGTCCCGGGCCATTACCTCGAATTCCTCGATGTGAATGGATGTATAAATATCCTCTTTTATGATCCGTTCACTGACCAGAATGGAATCCTCATAGTTGTAGCCTCCCCAGGACATGAAGGCCACCATGACATTTCTACCCAGGGCCAGCTCGCCATTTTCCGTAGCGGGACCGTCGGCAATGATCTCACCCTTCTTAACAAACTGTCCCCTGGTCACGATCGGTTTCTGGTTGAAACAGGTATCCTGGTTGGAACGATGGTATTTGGTCAGATTATATATATCAACCCGACAGCCAATACCCTCGTCCTCGCTTTCCTCGCCTTTTACCACAATCCGCAGGGCATCGACGCTCTCTACAACCCCGTCTCTCCTGGCGACAACCACCGCCCCGGAATCCCTGGCCACGATAGATTCCATGCCCGTGCCAACGAGCGGAGAATCCGGCCTCATGAGGGGTACTGCCTGCCGCTGCATATTAGACCCCATCAGGGCCCTGTTGGCATCGTCATGCTCCAGGAAGGGGATTAACGTTGCCGCAACGCTTACCAACTGGTTGGGCGAGACGTCCATCATGTTCACCTCTGCGGGCAGGACGGAGAGGAAATTACCTCCCTTCCTCGCCGAAACGAGCTCTTCCTGGAATCTTCCCTCTTCGTCAAGAGGCCTGTCCACCGGGGCGATGATCTTGTCTTCCTCTTCTATCGCCGTCAAGTATCGAACCTTGTCAAGGACCTGACCGTTTTCCACAATACGGTACGGGGTTTCTACAAACCCGAATTCGTTGACCCTGGCGTAGGTGCTCAAGGATACAATCAGGCCAATATTTGGGCCTTCCGGCGTTTCCACAGGACAGATTCTTCCGTAGTGGGTCGGATGCACGTCCCGGACTTCAAAGCCCGCCCTCTCCCTGGTCAAACCACCAGGTCCCAAGGCCGACAATCTCCTCTTATGGGTAATGTCGGAAAGCGGATTCGTCTGATCCATGAACTGAGAAAGCTGGCTGCTTCCGAAGAATTCATTAACCACCGCCGTCACCGGCTTTGCATTGATGAGATCATGGGGCATCATGGTCTCTATGTCCTGGAGACTCATCTTTTCTTTTATCGCCCGTTCCATCCGGGCCAAGCCGATCCGGTATTGATTCTCAATCAGCTCCCCCACGGACCTCACCCTTCTGTTTCCCAGATGGTCAATG
>JAXMLI010000343.1:0-2727 GCA_034368785.1 Smithellaceae bacterium
AGATTTGGCTGATAATAAATATCCTCTAATTTTTATGATAAATCCCCCGCCCCCCTTTTTCCAAAGGGGGATAAGTCTCTGCAAGAACAGGATGCCAACATTTTTGTCGCAGACTGTTGCCTGGATTCCGGCTTTCGTCGTAATGACATAAATGAGACTCTCGGGGCTTTTGCCCTGTCGTCAAAAGTAACGCAAAACCCCTCCCTTCAATTTCTGGCCGATGCTGAGGACAGGCAATTGAGATCGGCGGTTCCGCCGGGGGGGATCAGGGATCGGAGGTTTTTCAGGCATTGAAGCTGCGCGCAATCTTCGGGGGGATGATGCCCCTGTTCGTCATGGGGCATTTCAGCCATCACATCCTGACCTCGATCACCACACCCCTTTTGCCGTTCATCAAAAACTCCTTTGGCCTGGACTACACGCAGTCGGGGCTCGTCGTTTCCGCCTTCCTGCTTGCCTACGGATTTGGCCATCTCCCGGCCGGCTGGCTTGCCGACCGACTGGAACCGAGGAAGTTGATGACCATCGGCATCTCCGGCGTGGCCCTCGCCGGAATGATGATTGGTCTGACCCAGAGCTATTTCCTGCTGCTCGTCTTCCTCGTCCTGATGGGCCTGCTCGCGGGCGGCTATCACCCCTCCGCGCCGCCGCTTATCAACGCCTCGGTGCCGCCGGAACATCTGGGACGCTCGCTCGGGTTTCACAATATCGGCGGCGGCGCCAGCCATCTGGTTGCTCCCCTCGTCGCCGTGGCCATCGCGGGTGTCTGGGGTTGGCGGAGCGCCTATATCGCCGTTGCCGTCCCGACGTTCCTCTTCGGCCTTATCTTTTATTACCGCCTGGGCCGTCTCAACGAGCGTGAAAAGGAGAAACCAGGCGTCCCCAGAAAAGAGGGGGGTGATCCCCTGAACCCGCAGGAACGTATGCGCCGCCTTGTTATTTTCCTTATTCTCACAACCCTCACGGGCGCGATAATCAATGCCGTCGTCTCGTTCATCCCGCTCCTCATCGTGGACCATTTCGGCCAGAGCGCCAAATCGGCCGCGGTTTACCTGGCGATTCTATATTCGGCGGTATTTTGGGCAAGTCCGTTGGGTGGCTACCTCTCCGACCGCCTGGGCAGCATCCGGGTGGTCCTCGCCGTCTGCTTCTTTGCCGGTCCCGTCATCTTCCTGCTTACCATCCTTCCCGGCGGATGGGGACTTTCCGTCATCCTCCTGCTCCTGGGGACGATCATCTTCGGCCGGATGTCCGCTTCGGAGACCTACATCGTCAGCTTCGCACCGCCTGAGAAACGCTCCACCATCCTGGGCATCTATTTCTTCAGCGGCATGGAGGGAGGGGGAATTTTAACCCCGATTTTGGGATACATGATTGATCATCTTGGTTTTTCGGCCGCTTTCGCCCTGATGGGTGCTACTGCGTCTCTGTTCACCATGATCTGCGCGTTTTGGCTAAGGGAGGGACGACAGAAGGTAAAAATGACGGGTTCGTAATAACTTGCCGAACGCGTAAAAAGTCGCAAAAGCCTTGAATTTGGGACGGCTTTGTAAAAAGGCCGCAGGCAAGGCGCGCAATTCCCGAGGAATGAGGCGTACATAGAAGGACGCCGCAGTGACGAGGGATGCAGCGCAACTAGAGCATCCGGACTTTTTACGAAGACGTCATAACTTCGCATATTCGAAAACAGGAAAGGAGGAGGTAACCATGGACAGGGACCAGCTGTTTCATAATGAGAGCCGGAGGTTTTCGAGAAGAATGGTGTTAAAGTTACTTGGATGGTTTACCGTTGCGGTCGGGATGGTCAAAGTGCCGGGCATGGCCTGGGCGCAGGAAAAGATGGCTGTTATTTCCGAATCCGTGCGGTTTCCGGGCAAGGGGGAAGCGCTGGGCGGGTACTTTTCCCGGCCGGCCGGAAAGGGACCATTCCCCGGGGTAGTCGTGATCCACGAAAACCGGGGCATCACCGATTACATTAAAGAGGTCACCAGAAACCTCGCCCACGCGGGATATGCGAGTCTTTCCGTTAATCTGGTCTCCCGCAGCCTCGGACCGGATTATCCGGGCGGCTCCGACGAGGCGCTCAATGCCCTGGGCAAGCTGTCCGATGAGGAGGCCATGGCCGATCTGGATGCGGGGGTGGAATATCTCAAGCAGCAGCCCGTGGTATTCACCAATTCCATCGGCTGCATGGGCTTTTGCATGGGGGGGAGATACTCGCTGCTCTTCGGAGCCCACAACAAGGAGGTAAAGTCCACGGTGGTTTTCTATGGCCGTCCCATCAACAAAATCACCCCCTTGCAGCCGAAATCGCCCGTTGATTTAGTACCGGAACTTAACTCGCCGCTTCTGGGAAATTTCGGCGATGCCGATGCGGGCATCCCGGTGGAGGATGTGAAAAAACTGGAAGAGGCGCTCAGGAAGCACAACAAAACCTTTGATATCAAGATCTACCCGGGGGCGAAACACGCCTTTCATCGGGAAGGGCCGAACTACCAGGCCGAGGCGGCCAGGGATTCCTGGAAACGGACCCTCGAGTGGTTCGCCAGATACCTCCCGGCGCCCGTTCCGAAGGGATAAGTTTATACATGAACGGCGACCTGAGCCTGTTGGTAAAACCGGTTTCCGCGGATTGCAATATGCGGTGCCGATATTGTTTTTACCTCCGGCCATCTGACCCTTATCGTTCTCAAGAGGGTCGCATCATGGACGATGCGATCCTCAGAA
>JAXMLI010000344.1:0-10451 GCA_034368785.1 Smithellaceae bacterium
AAAAAGTAGCAAAAGCCTGGAATTTAGGACGGCTTCGTAAAAAGGCCCCCCGCCTCCGCGGGGGCAGGCTGCGGCAAGGCGCGTCAATTCGAAGAATCAGCGAAGCTCAATCCCGAGGAATGAGGCGTCGGGGGAGGGGGCTTGTTCCGGAAGCCCAAAGGGATCGGAACGTGTCCCCGGAACACGCCGCAAGCCTGCCCCCGCGAAGGCGGGGGAGGGATGCAGTGCAACGAAGCATCCGGATTTTTTACGAAGTCGTCAAGGAGAACAAAAGAGAGATGGAATATGCCAACATATATCGTGGGTTAGCGCTGGTTGCCGATCCCATCTACCGTTATGCCTCATTTACGGTGCCCATGGCGAATCATTCATCGGAGGCGACGGAGAAGGATTTGCTGGATTCTCCCTGGGTTCAGCGGCTGCGGCGGATCTACCAGCTCCAGAGCGCCCGGTGGGTGTATCCGGCGGCAGAGCACAGCCGCTTTCAGCATTCCCTGGGGACAATGCATATGGCCGGAGAGTTCGGCAGGCACCTGTATCCCTCCCTCAGGGAGGTATGTCGGGACCTGCCATCACCGAATTATGTGGAAGAACTCCTGCGGGTTGCGGGGCTTCTCCACGATGTGGGTCATGGACCCTACGGCCATTTCTTTGATGACAACTATCTCGACCGTTTCGGCCTCACCCATGAAGATCTGGGAAGGGCGATAATAACAAAAAGGCTGGGGGACATTATCCGGGCCATCAGGAGAAGCCCCACCGGAGAATTCGCCGCCGGGGAGGGGCTTGACCCTCTGCAGGTATCCTTTCTGATCAAGAAGCCCGCCGCGAGCGACAAGAGGCAGCCCCGCTGGCTGAAACTCCTGCGTCAGCTCTTTTCCGGCATTTTTACCGTGGATAATCTCGATTACGTTCAACGAGACGCCTTCATGACCGGTTTTTCCCTTGATATGGTGGATATTGCCCGGCTGCGCTTTTACACCTTCTTCACGAAAGAAGGCCTTACCCTCCACCAGACAGGCATTTCCGCGCTCAGTCGTTTTCTGAACGCGAGACTCAATCTGTACACAAACGTATACTTCCACCGTACCACCAGGGCGCTGGACATCCATCTCCAGGAGATCTTCCGCGACACAATGACCCTCATCCTTCCTGCCTGTCCTTCCGAAGATTTGGAAAAATATCTATCCCTGGACGAATGGTTTCTTTTCTGCCGGGTCCAGGATTGGAAGAAGGGCGATGATCCCTTGAAAAAAGAGCTCGGGGATGAATGGGACAAACTCCATCGGAGGGAAGTAAAATGGAAAATGGCCTTTTCCCTCGATATTTCCATCGATCAGATCCAACGAGGCACAAGATTTCTCAAGGCCGCCGATTATGAAAATCACATCCGGGAATATCTGCCCGCGAAAATCAGAAATCTCGCGTTCGCTGTTGACATGGCCACCCAGGACCCGCGTCCCATCAATCCCATGGCTGATGTGGATAAGCGGGTGAGTATCTACAATCCCACAACCGGAGTTACCTCGCTTTCGCCATTGATCGAAATCTACCGGTTTATTCCCGCCCGGGTGGTTCACTTCCGGGTCTTTTCTCAAAATCATGAACATGACGGCCCCCTTTCCCTGGCGGCCGAGCGTGCCCTCAGTTCCCTGGACGGGCAGGTGAAGACCAACATATGACGACTTCGTAAAAAGTCCGGATGCTGCGTTGCGCTGCATCCCTCCCCCGCCTTCGCGGGGGCAGGCTTGCGGCGTTTTCCGGGGACACGTTCCGATCCCTTCGGGCTTCCGGAACAAGCCCCCTCCCCCGACGCCTCATTCCTCAGGATTTGCGCGCCTTGCCTGCGAACTTTTTACGAAGTCGTCCCCAAATTAGCGTTTTTTGACTTTTTGCGAGAGCATCAACATATGACAGACATGAAAGAAACCACCGACCTGACCCTCTTTGTCCGCACCTCCGGCGATGAATCTGCCCGCTGGAACCGGCAACGGATCGTCGATGCCCTTCTGAGAGAAACAGGCATCGATTACATCACTGCCGAGACCATCAGCAAAGAGGTGGAGAAGCAGATCATCACCTCGGGGATAACCCGTTTGACCACGACGCTGATCCGGGAACTGGTGGACGCCAGACTCGTGGAAAAGGGGATGGAGCAGGCCCGGCGGATGCATGCAACCCTTGGTTTTCCCATGTTCGACGTGCGCCAGCTGCTCCTCCACGAGAACAAGGAAAACGCCAACGTCCCCCATGGCCCCGAAGGGACAAACCTGATTCTGGCCGAGGGGATAAAGCGGGAATACGCCCTCCACGATGTTTTCCCCCAGGATGTTTGCGATGCCCATATATCGGGGGATCTTCACCTGCACGGACTTGGTTATATTGATCGCCCCTACAGCTCCCTTAATAGTTTGGAGTACCTCAAGCGCTTTGGCCTCGATCTTCCCCACGCCCTGACGGTAGCCCATCCGGCCAGGCACGCGGAGGTGCTTCTGGCCCATATGGTGCGGTTCAGCGCCGTCCTTCAGGGACTCTTTGGCGGCCTTATCTCCTGGGACATGGTCAACATCTCCTTTGCCCCTTATATTTCCGGCCTGTCCAGGAAGGAGGTGAAGCAGTTCGCCCAAATGCTCGTCTACGAGTTTTCCCAGTTGACCTCCACCCGGGGCGGTCAGGCCCTCTTTACCGATATTCATCTCCACTGGCATATCCCGTCACATCTGGCCTGTCTTCCGGCCATTGGGCCGGGCGGTGAGTTTTCCGGCAAGACCTGCGGCGATTATCAGAAAGAGGCCAGGGAACTTGCCTGGGCCATCTTTGATGTCTTCGCCAAAGGGGATGCCCGTGGTCGACCCTTCATCTTTCCCCGCCCGCTTGTGCATATAACAGAGGAGTTTTTTCACTCCGCGGACGATGAGGATTTTCTTCTCCATCTCTGCAAGGTGGCAGGGGATAAGGGCAACACCTTTTTTGTCTTCGATCGGACCGGCGAAAAGGTGGACATCCCATCGCCTGAGGGAACCGGCCACAAGGCAGGACAGGATAATTGTTGGGGCATTAAAGAGGCGGTCATCCACAACGTGACCATCAATCTCCCCCGACTGGGTTACCGGGCAAAGGGAGATGAGAGGCGACTGTTCGCGTTGCTTGACGAACAACTGGAACTTGCCGCGAGCGCCCATCTCCACAAACGGGCCTTTATCGAGAGGCTCCTGTCCCTTGGCGAGCGAGGCCCCCTGGCCGTTTTGACCATGGAACGGGACGGACGGCAGTATCTGAAACTGGAAGAATCCAGGTTTCTTGTCGGCGTGGTCGGTCTCAATGAGCTAGCGGAGATTCAAAGCGGGAAGGGGCTGGCCGACGATGATGCGGGACTGGCCTTTGGCCTCAGGTTCGTCAGACATCTTAGGGAACGGGTGGATAAACTCTCTGACAGAACCGGTCTTCCCCTTCTTCTGGTCCAGACAGAGGCGGAGACGACCGCCTATCGCTTTGCCAGGCTTGATCTAAAATATTTTTCCCCCGAGGCCGGTAATTTTGTTCGCGGGGACATTGCCCGGGGAGGAATGTATTATTCAAATTCCACACAGCTGCCGGTTTCGGCCGCGGTGAATTTCCTGTCCCGAGTGGAGAGGGAGGGGAGATTCCATCCCTATCTGCCCGGTGGCGCGACATCTATTCTTCACCTGGGCGCCCATTCACCCTCGCCTTCGATCATCGCCTCCTTTATCAAACAGGTATTCACGGAAACCGCCGCGCGCAGACTGGTCTTCTCCCCGGAATTTACTACCTGCCTGAGCTGCTCGGCAACCACCCGAGGTCTCCAGTCACAATGTCCCGTCTGCCTGTCACGGTCCGTGGACGGAATCGCCAGGATCACCCAGTACTTCAGCCGCACCTCCGGCTGGAACAGGGGGAAGCTTGCCGAATTGAAGGATAGAAACCGTCAGACACCCTTTTTCCCGGAATAAAATGGCCTGTCCAGGCTGAGGATCGAAAGCCAAAACACTTCAAAAACCATCATCCCTGCGCGGAAATTGAAGATGTTGATAAAATCTCCTTGACAGAGGATCACGCATCTTTTATTCTGGCATTATGTAAAATCAAGTTTTTATAAGACAATTCCAGAACAAAGCAAATTAACCCAAGTTCGCGTCTGTCGTACCCGTGGCGACTCTACCCACTCATTCACAGGTGCAGACAATGGCAAACAAGGTCTTGATTATTGACGACGATGACGATATCGTCTTCACGATGCGCCTGCCGCTGGAAGCGCACGGCTACGAAGTCTTTCACGCGGCCAACCGCCAGGAAGGCCTGCAAAAAATCAAAGAAGTCAACCCCGACATCATCCTTCTCGACGTAATGATGGATTCAATGACGGCAGGCTTTGAGCTAAGCCGAACGATCCGCAACCCGGATCCTGCCTCCGAGTATGCGGCATACCGGGAGATCCCGATCGTGATGATCACGGCGATTCACGCGGCCGCATCGTTGCGCTTTGGGCCGGACAAGGGTTTTCTTCCCGTAGACGCCTTCGTCGAAAAGCCAATCAAATCGGAAGAGCTGTTGTCCAAAGTTCGCGAACATCTCGGCAAACATCGGACATAACGGGGTTGTGGCACTATTTGCCCGTTTAAAGACAGGTCTCTTTTGCGGGTATCGTTACAAACAAGCGTCCATCCGCTCAAAAAAACAGACAGCCTTTTTCCCGCGCCGCGACATCCATGGCGACGGTTGCCAGGCTCTCTACGGGCAGGCACCGCTCTGAGCCGGACCCCGGCATCTCCAGGGATTTCAGGTACCTCTGACAGGCTTCACATATGTAAAGTCGGTACCCCCCTTCCTCACCGGGATAATAGGTCTGCTGATCCCGCTCCAGACAGAAAGGGCACCCCACCCGGAGAAAACGCCACTCCCCGTTGCAGCGCGAGCACAACAGGGTGCGGAAGCCGGGCTCGGCATACAGGACGGCGAAGGACGGCACACCTCCGCAGACGGGGCAATATCCGCGATGCCACTCGTCCTGCTTGATGCGGGGCATGATGCGTTCACAGGCCAGCTGGAGATAGGGGGCCAGCACAAGACCGCTGGCCGCTCTGATCGCGTCAGTCGGCTGGCCCGCGCCGACCAGCGGCGCCCTGCTGTCCAGGATCTCCCGCGCCCGGGCCAGGATTGTCTCGGGTTGCGGCTCGCCATTTTCGGGAGGGAGATATCCCGTATGCCCGATCAAAAGCGCGGCAATGTCTCTATACAGATCGATAAACGGGGCGGCCTCCATTTCGAGTTCATCGAAGCTCACCTGGGGAATTCCTGAGGCCAGGCGGGCGAGATCGATTTCCTTATCTACCCGATAGGTGTTGTGGTTAATCTCTTTTAGGCGAGACTTGAAGGCAAACTGCAGCTGAAAGAGCTGTTCATAGAAATGGAACAACGCCTCCAATGGGGGATGCGCGTTTCGGGCCTTATGCAAATGCTCTAGGATGTTTTGATCCTGCGAACTTAACTTCATACTCAATCCCCCAGTTTAAATAAATAATCCATGAACCGTGAACCCTTTCACTTTGAAGCCGTTCCGTTACAACAAATCGCTTTTTTTTTAAAGGCGTATTTTACTTTCCGTTCCCGATTCCTTGCGTTTAGGTCCGCGTCCACGGCGCTGAAAGCAGCGACGACATCAGACCATTCATTTGACATCAGAGGGCTCTCCTGTTATGGATATCACAATTCCGGATCACGTACCTTGGCAGGGAGCAGGAAATATGCGCGTGCTTGTGGTGGATGATGAGTTGGGAATTCGTGAAGGATGCCGGCGCGCCCTTACTTCTACAGGGATTGAGGTGGCGGTGGCGGAAAACGGGCCGGACGGGCTGGACAAACTCCGTCAAGGGTCTTTCGATGTCATGCTGGTCGATGCCATGATGCCCGGCATGAGTGGACTGGAGATGATGCAGCAGGCGCGAAAAATAGCCCCGGACATCATCGGCATCGTCATCACCGGTTACGCGACCATTGAACTGGCCGTTCAGGCCATTCGCGAAGGGGCGCAGGATTTTATTGCCAAGCCCTTTACACATGAATTGTTGCTGCACGTCATCAATCGCGAGATGGATCGGCAGAGACTTCGCCGCGAGGCCCAAAGGACAGCAGAGCTGGAGGAGAAACTCCTCGGGCTGGCGAGGGTCAAGGCCGAGTTGGAGAAGATCGGGGTAATGCAGGGTCGTTTTATGATGACCATGGTGCATACCCTCCGAGCGCCGGTAGCCGTTCTCCAAAACACCATCCAACTCATCCGCAAGGGATATGTCCCTCCCTCGGAACAGGTCGCGTTTCTGCGGCAAGTCGAAGATCGCGCCGGGGAATTGCTGGCCATCCTCGATGACCTGCTCCTCTTGTCCCGCCTCAAGGAGAATATCGGAGGGGTGAAGACGGCGTCCGTCTCCCTGGCGGATGCGCTTGAAGACGCCCTCGCCGCCTTCAAAAAGGAACTTGAGGAACAGGATCTGACGGTGAGCATGGAGCGGATGGACCGCCCCTTTATTTCGGGAACCAGAGAATACCTTCATGCGCTTTGGATGCACCTGCTCTGCAACGCCATCCGTTATACCCCGCCGGGTGGGCGAATCACCCTTTCGCTTCAGGAAAATCCCCGGAAAAATAAAATCATCGGGACGGTGACCGATACCGGTATCGGAATTCCCCCGGAAGAGATTCCCCGGATTTTCGAGGAGTTCTATCGGACAAAAGAAGCCAAGTCCATACAGGAGACCGGAACAGGCCTCGGATTGTGCATCGTCCAGCAGATCGTCTGTCTTTACGGCGGCGCCCTGGAAATCGATTCCACCCCGGGGTCGGGCAGCTCCTTTCGTTTTATCCTCCCCCGGACGGCAACCCTGACCGGAGCAGATCGATGAGTCGCTGGCTTGGCGTCATTCTCGGGGGTAGATTGCAAAAAGTGCTGATCGCCTCCTTCGCCCTGGTGGCCGCGCTCACCATCGGCCTGGATACATTCTTCACCTCCCGGATTATCAGGGAATACCTCTCCAAGGCGGAAGCCGATGTCGTAGCCCGGGACATGAACCTGGCGAAGGCCTTTTACCAGCTCAAACTGGAAGAAATCGAGGCCATCAGCCACCGTTTATCTCTGGATGCCTGGGTTATCAATGGTCTGCCCGCCGCCGCCCGTGGTGAATCTGACGCCGTCCGGGTCATCGACCAGCAGATTGCCAATAAAATCTCCGTCCTCGCCCTTGGCGGCACCCATTTCATCGCCGTCCTGGATGAGAAAGGGCGTACCGTCGTTGGCCGGGTTCTCTCCCAGACGGGCGAGCTGTCTGCCCCGTTTTCCCATGGCGAATGGAAACCGCTGCCCATTGTTCAGGAGGTTCTCGCGACAGGGAAGCCGCAGGCCGCCACAGAGGTGATATCAAAGGAACTTCTGGCCCAGGTCGGTCTTGATCGGCAGGCCTTCCTTCCCCTGATCGAGACGCCGCTGGCCGCCCCGGCGCCTTTTGATCCGCGGGAAGGAACAGCCGGTCTCACGCTGACCGGGGCGTATCCCCTGCGCAACCAGGATCAGCGGATCATCGGGGCGGTTTTGTCGGTCTATCTGTTCAACAACGATTTCACCCTGGTGGACCGCATCAAGGAGGTCGCGGGGATTGACACGGTCACGATATTTTTCGGCGACCTGCGGGTGGCCACCAACGTGATGACCGAACAGGGAAAACGCGCCGTGGGCACCCGGATATCGCAGGCGGTGGGCGACGTCGTCCTCGCCGAGGGACGCGATTATGTGGGACGCGCCTATGTGGTAAACGAGTGGTTCATCACGCGCTACACCCCCCTCACGGACAGCCGTGGTCGCGTGGTGGGCAGCCTCTACGTGGGCGCCCGGGAATCGTCCTTTTTGACCCTGGTTAAGGACTTCAATAACCGGGTCGGTCTGATCGCCCTAATCTGCATTATGCTGGCCGGGTTGATCGCCATCCCGCTCGCCCGGTTGTTCATCAGGCCGATTGAAACCCTGGTGGAGTCCAATCGCCGCCTCTCCCAGGGGGATATGAGTGTGCGGGTGAAGGTGGCCGGGACAGGGGAACTGGCGACGCTGGGCCACTCCTTCAACGCCATGGTGGAAACGCTCGACAGAATCCAGAAGGAGCTGGTCTATAAGGAAAAACTGGCCTCCATGGGCCAGCTGGCCGCCGGGGTCGCCCATGAGATCAACAACCCCCTGGGCACCATTATGCTGTACTCGGAGACCCTTTACCGGGAAGCGGGGGATGACGTCGCCAAGCGGGAGGATCTCAAGATGATCATCGAAGCGACCCATCGGTGCAAGCGGATTGTCGCCGACTTGTTGAATTTTGCCCGGAAGCAGGAAATGCTGACCCAGGAGAGCGATCTGCACGAGATCCTGAAACAGGCGATCCAAAGCGTGAGCCGTAGGCCAGGTTTTGACGGGGTGCGGATCATTCAGAGTTTTGAGCCGGATCTGCCGCCCATCCAGGCGGACCCCGCCCAATTGGTGCAGGTCTTTGTCAACCTCCTCAATAATGCAGCCGATGCCCTGCCCGAAGGCGGCGTCATCACCGTCGCTACCCGGCTGTCCAAAGGCCGGGCCGTGGAGATCGACATCGCGGACACGGGCCGGGGCATCGCGGCGGAGAACCTCGGAAAATTGTTTACCCCCTTCTTTACGACCAAACCCCTCGGACAGGGAACGGGGCTGGGTTTATCCATTGTCTACGGCATCATCAAAATGCATCGCGGCCAGATTAATGTATCCAGTCAAGTGGGTAAGGGAACGACATTTACCGTCACCTTGCCGATGATTCCGCCCAAGACGGAATCACCCCCGACGGAGGAGGCAAACGCCTCGGAGACGCTGATTCAGTAGCCATGAAAACCAAGGGAACGATTCTCATCATCAGCAACAATGCCGACCTCCAGGCGGCCTGCCGTCAGGCCCTGGAACCGGGGCGCTTTTCCGTGCAGGTGAACGAGGCCCTGCCGGAGCGGCTATGCCCGGCCGACGGAAAGGATATCGATATCATCCTCCTCGATGCCGCGCTGCTTCCCGATCAGCCGGAGACGAATCTTCAGGCACAACCATCGGTGAATGATCCGGAAAAGATTTGTATCCTGCTCAGCGGGCCCTCGACCTGGAACAAGGCGCTGCAGATGGCAAAGTCGGGCGCTTACGATGTCCTTCCCCTGCCCGTCGTTCCCGAACTCCTTACGCTGCGCCTCGATCGTGCCCTGGAATGGCGAACAAAGGCCTTGGAACTCAGCCGGCTTCAGATTTTAGAGCAGGATGTCTCCCGCCTTTTTTCCGTCACGAAGGGAGAACTGGAAACCTCTGAGCTTTTCGACAAGGACTTCCTGGCGCCAGCCGCTTTCAGGCTTACGATCGCCCATGAATTCCGCGCCCCGCTCGCGGCCCTTCAGAGTTTTCTGCTCCTTCTCCTGAAGGGGTATGTTGCCCCGGAGAAATGGAATGAGATGATCCAACATGCCTTGGATCGTTCGGAGGATCTCTTGAGCCTCGTGGATAACCTGATGAATCTGGCCACCGCGAGGCATGAAATGTCCCGGGAGAATCGGACTGTTGTGCAGCTGGGGGATGAATTGGAAAAGGTCCTGCCTTCCCTCCAGTCGGAGGGCGAGGGAAGAGGGCTTTCCCTGACGCTGACCATCCGTCATAAACCCGCGGTGGAGGTCCACCCGAATCATATGAAACAGCTCTGGACCAACCTCATCTCCAACGCCATCAAATACACCCCGAGCGGAGGTCGGATCGGGGTAACGCTCGATCAGGACGAGGCAAACGCTATCGGGATCGTGGAGGACACGGGAATCGGCATCTCGCCGCAGGACCTGCCTTTCGTCTTCCATGAATTTTTCCGGACCCTGGAGGCGAAGAGGATGGAGCGCCGGGGCACGGGACTGGGACTGCCTCTCGTCAAGCGCATCGTGGAAGGATACGACGGCAGCGTGGAGGTGAAATCCGCCCCCGGCGAGGGGAGCCATTTTCGCTTCACGCTGCCCTTGGCCGCCACTCCTCCGGTCAAAGAGCCGTAGGGATGAAGAGGCGCGCCTTAATGCAAAGACGCGCCTCTTCGCCAGAGGCTTTTATCCGAGAATCCTTAACCGGGGTACGATCTCCCTGGATGAGGTCGGGGACATGCCTCTGCCCGCCCAGGCCAAGATCCTGCGCGTCCTGCAGGACAAGGCCATCACGCGGGTGGGAGTTCCAGTGGCAGTATATGTAATTCACTTTCTTAGGCCTTTAATTACATATACTGTCACCGGAATTGCCCGATCTGATTTGCCGGTGAGCTTGAGGTCTTCGTAAAACTTTTGGTAGATGTGTGACATGGCTTTTCTCCTTTTCTCAGGTCTTTGATTTTTGTTTTCCTTTTTTGACCTGAACCCAGGAGATACTTTTT
>JAXMLI010000345.1:0-8180 GCA_034368785.1 Smithellaceae bacterium
TGAATCATGTAATCCACCTGCAAGTAATTGATATATTACGCGATTCGTACCACTTCAAAGAACAGATGTCAAGGTAAATATGGCAATATTATAAATTATTGTAAGGTGTTACACTAATCTGACTTTTTACGAGGTCATCAATTATTGACGACTTCGTAAAAAATCGTTAAAGCTCTACATCTGATGACTAACTCGTAACAAGTGGAGAAACACACCATTTTGTCATTCCCGTGAAGCTTGTCCCCGCGCAGGCGGGGGCGGGGTTAGCGTTCCAGCTCCCTAATAGGTTAATTTCAGCTTGTCCCCGCGCAGGCGGGGGCGGGGCGAACGTAGATCGTCCTCGTGTTCATACGCCCAGCTTGTCCCCGCGCAGGCGGGGGCGGGAGGCAGCCAAAATCCGAGCAGCCGGACTTCTCGCATCGTCTAAAGGAGTCTCTATGGATTGGTACCACCTGTTCGACCCCGCGACGGAAAAAATCATCGCCCTTGTCGTTCTCGTTATTGTCTTTGCCTTGATTCTGTATCGCAAGATCAATATCGCCTATATCTCCCTGACGGGTGCCGGGCTGTTAATTGCCCTCGGCATCATCACCCCCGATGCCGCTCTCTGGGACAGCATGGAATGGAGGGTGCTGACCATCTACTGGGGCTACGGCATGCTGGCCTTCGCCTTCCAGGAAAGCCGGCTTCCAGCCTGGCTTGGGGTTTTTATCCTCAGGCATGTAAAATCCGAGAAATATATCCTCCTACTGCTCTGCACGCTGGCCGCCGTACTTTCCGCCTTCATGGCCAATCCCGTGGTAGTGATAATCCTGGCGCCGCTGTTCATCAATATCGCGGAAAGGCTGAAATCGTCCCTGTTTTTATATCTGGTCGGTCTGGCCATTTCCTCCAACGTGGTCACCACGGTCACGATGGTGGCCGATCCTCCCGCCCTGATCGTTGCCGCCAAAACGGGGATGCAGTTTCTCGATTTCTACTGGTTTCAGGGAAAGGTCGGCCTGGGAACCATCTCCGTCTTCGGGCTTATTGCCGCCCTTCTGGTCCTGCTCTACAAATTCCGGCATCTGAACAACCGCATGGAAGGCGTCGAGGAGGAAGTTAAGATCAAGAGCCAGATACCGCTTATCATCTTCCTGGTCAGCATCGTCGTTTTATCGCTGCCCGTCATGACGGCCGGGATACCCCTCGTGAACGCCGGCACGGTGGGCTTCCTTGTAGGCGTCGGCTCTCTCGTCTATAACTGGAAACAGGCCAAAGAGATGCACCATGAGTTCGACTGGAACTCAATCTTCTTTCTCCTGGGGATATTCATCGTCATTGCCGCGGTGGAAAAGGTGGGCCTTCTCCATGACTTCGCCGACTGGCTGGCCGGGACGGGTCTCAAGAGTCCGGCGGTTTACCTGTTCCTCTTCGTCTGGCTGTCGGTACTCATGTCTGCCGTTATTGACAACGTGCCCTACACGGTCCTCATGATCCCCGTCTGCTCCTACGTGGCGCAGAACCTGGGGGTCAATCCCTTCGTTTTCTACTACGGGATGCTGGTGGGAACGGGGATCGGGGGCAACCTTACGCCGGTGGGGGCCACGGCCAATGTCCTGGCCTGCGGGATGCTCGAGAAGCGGGGCTACAAGATCGAACTCGGGAAGTTCATGGCGCTCTCCGTGCCCTTCTCCGTCGCGGCGGTGGCCGTTTCGCACCTGTTGATCCAGCTCTTCTGGCTGTAAAGTCCTTTTTCAAAGGGGGGATAAATCTCTGCAAGAATTAGGAGGCAATTGCAAAACTCCTGCGGACGCGACGGAGCGCGTCCCTCCAGTCCCCAAAACATGTCATCTTCGGCGCCTTTTGGAGGGCCTAGCGAAGTCGTGGCCGTCTTTACCGTGCGTCTTGCATTTGGCTCCCCATGTAACTGAATCTTTACCCCGCTGTAGCGGGGGTGGTTGACGGGGAGGGCTATCTGTAGTAGATCCGCATTCCCCTGGCGGGGATTCACCGCCCTTCGGGAAAAAATCTCAGAGGCTCCTGCCCCGGCAGGGGTCTCGTTGTGGAGGCAGGGTGTTTTTATGCTGGCTGGTCTGCTGGTCGGTCTAATCGGAGGCGCCCTCGGCGGACTCGTCGGGGTGGGCGGCGGGGTGATCATCGTGCCCCTGCTTACGGAAATTCTCAAATTACGTCAGCAGGAGGCCCACGGCACGAGCCTTGTCGCCGTGGTTTTTACCGCCGCCGCGGGGTCGGTCATCTACTATCTTCACGGATCGGCGGATATCCCCGCCGCGGCGGTTCTGGCTGCCATGGCCCTCTTAACCGTGCGCCTCGGGACGAAATACTGCTGTTTTCTCCCTGAATTGAAGCTTAAAAGATGCTTCGGCTTTTTTCTCCTCTTCATCGCTCTCTTGCTCATTCTCAAGCCCTTCCTGCCGCGCGTTGTCGAAGGATCGTCGCCTGCCTGGCTTCAATGGTGCGTTCTCGTTATCCTTGGCGCCGTCACGGGTTTTATCTCCGGGATGATGGGGGTCGGAGGCGGGATATTCATGGTGCCGGCGATGGTTCTCTTGGCCGGTATAAGCCAGACCACCGCCCACGGGATCTCTCTCTTGGCCATGATCCCGGCCTCGGCAGTCGGGGCGTGGACCCACTGGAAGATGGGGAATACCAGGACGAAACTTCTTCCCGGACTCATCGTCGGGGTGCTGGTGGGTGTTATCGTCGGCGCCGGCTTCGCCCATCTGATTCCGGAGAGGGAACTGCGTCATGTCTTTATTCTTTTCCTGGTTGGTACGGCGATCCTGCATCTCCTGGCAAAACCCCGGTCGGCAGAGATCTGCAAGTAGTGTGAATTATGAGTTTGTCCTGGATGTGTTCAACGGCAAAGACAGAGAAATTACGCTCCTGGTAAGTGACAATGTCCCTGTGTCGCCTCTTCTATCTTGACAGGGAGAAGTTTTATCCCTAGACTCTGGTCTGCGGAGTCGGTCGACAACGCTGATCGCATCGTAAAAAGCACCCCCGCCGTTGCTGGGGCAGGCAAACGTTTTGTTGACTTATTATGAGAGTATTAACTTGAACGGTCAATCAGATAGGCGCCTCGTCTCGACAATAAAGGAAAAATGCCGGGTCTGTTATCACTGTGTCCGCGAATGTCCCGCGAAGGCCATCCGGATCACCGATGGTCAGGCGGAGATCCTGGTGGAGCGGTGCATCGGATGCGGCAATTGTGTCCGGGTCTGCTCGCAGAAGGCCAAAGTGGTATTTGACACCATTGAGGCCCTGGATAATCTCCTCTCCGCCAAAACCCGTCTTCCTTCCGGCCCGCCGGACGATAATTCCCCCTTGGTCCCTAAAATAGCGGCCTGCCTCGCTCCAAGCTTTCCCGCGGAATTTACCGATCTTGATTATACAGAGCTCGTGGGGATGCTCCGGGCCATGGGGTTCGATCTTGTCCATGAAGTGGCCTTCGGGGCGGATCTTGTTTCTCTGGCCTATTGCCGTCTGCTCCAGAACGGCGCCGACCGCAAATACATCGCTACCACCTGTCCGGCGATCGTCAATTATGTGGAGAAGTATCATCCGGAGGTGCTCCACCACCTGGCGCCGATTGTTTCCCCCATGGTTGCCGCGGCAAGAGTCATACGAAGACTCTATGGGCCGGACATGAAAGTGGTTTTTTTCGGCCCCTGCATCGCCAAGAAGGCGGAGGCCTGGTCCGATGAACTGCCCGGGGAAATAGACGCGGCACTGACCTTTGTTGAGCTGAGGCGGATGCTGACTAAACAGGGGTTCATCCCGGATCAGCTCGCGACGGGATCCGGGAGCGATGAATCGGACCAAAACGGCAAAGCTGATATACCCTCTTCCCCCGATCAGGCGGCAATCAGAACGGTTCCACCCTCGGAGTTCGATTACCCCCATGCCGGTTATGGCGCCCTGTACCCGGTGAGCCGGGGCTTCCTGCAGTCGGCCAATATCAGCGAAGACCTGGTCACCGGTGAAGTTGTGGCCGCCGATGGTCATAAGGCCTTTGTTGAGGCCATCAGGGAATTTGAAATGGGCGCCCTGGATGCGCGGCTGCTGGAAGTTTTGTCTTGCCATGGTTGTATAAGCGGCGCCGGCATGACTTGCAATCTTTCCCTCTTCCATCGGCGCAGCCGGATAAGCGAGTATGTCCGCCGGCGCATGGAAAAGATTAACCGGGAGAAATGGCTTGAGGACATCCAGTATTTCCAGGATCTCGATCTTTCCCGTCGTTTCCAGGCCTATGATCAACGGATGGAATCTCTCCCGCAGGATGAAATCAAAAGGGCGCTGGCGGGGATCGGCAAGCTCAGAAAGGAAGATGAACTGGACTGCGGGGCCTGCGGCTATGATACCTGCCGCGGTCATGCCGAGGCGATCATCAGAGGGCTCGCGGAAACAGAGATGTGCCTTCCCTACGCGATCGAACAGCTGAGGGTGACTGTTGATGAATTGGCCCAATCGAATGTCCGGCTGGCCGATGTTCAGGAAGCCCTGATGCAGTCCGAAAAGCTGGCCAGCATGGGTCAACTGGCGGCGGGCGTGGCCCATGAGGTGAATAATCCGCTGGGAGTGGTTCTCATGTATGCCCACCTCCTGCTGGATGAATTATCAGCGGATTCGGAGATCCGCCCGGATGTGGCCATGATCGCCGCCGAGGCGGACAGGTGCAAGAGGATTGTCAGCGGTCTGCTCCAGTTTGCCAGGCAGAACAAGGCGATTATGATGCCAACGAACATCCTGTCCCTGGTGGAGCGTACCCTTGTGGCGGCGCCTCCTCCCCCCGAGGTAGATATTACCGTCCTGGATGAGATAGCAGACCCGATCGCCCATGTGGACGGAGATCAGATCATTCAGGTTCTGACTAATCTGCTGACCAATGCCTACGCGGCCCTGGGCGATGGCGGCAAGATATCGATTGCGATCAGCGGGGATGACGCCAGGGTGAGTTTTGCCATCGAGGATAACGGCGTCGGGATCTCCCAGCAAAACATGTCCAAACTCTTCACGCCCTTTTTTACCACCAAGCAGATCGGGAAAGGCACCGGATTGGGCCTCGCGATCAGTTACGGCATCATCAAGATGCATCGCGGCGATATCACGGTTCGCTCCAACGCGGACCCGGCGGCGGGCGCCACCGGCACTGTCTTCACTATAAACATACCCCGTCGGGCGTTTGAGGAGAAGATTCTCCTTGAGGGTTTACCACCGGAGGAAAGCGCAGGGGCCTAAGGTAAATACTGGGGATGGTTACCGAAATGGCAAGGAGTGGAGGAGCCAGTGGAAACGATGAGATTATTGATTACCGATGATGAACCTGGCATGAGATCCGGCGTGGAGCGGGCGCTCCGTAATCTGATCGTGACGGTGCCGGATGTGGAAGGGGAGATATCCTTTTCCATCATCCAATCCGCCACCGGCGGGGACACCATGAGGATTATCACCGAGGAGACGCCGGATATACTTCTGCTCGATTACAAGCTCCCGGACATGACGGGTCTCGAAATCCTCGAGGCAATCACCAGGGAGAAACTGGACATTCTTACGGTGATGATTACCGCGTATGCCTCGTTGGACACCGCCGTAACGGCGACTAAACAGGGGGCCTATGACTTTTTAGCCAAGCCTTTCACCCCGGATGAAATCAGGGCAGTAGTACGGAAAGCGGCACGGCATGTGGTCCTCCAGCGGCAGGCCAGAAAATTTGCCGAAGAGAGAAAGCAGGTCCGCTTCCGCTTCATTTCCGTGCTTGCCCATGAACTCAAGGCACCCCTCAATGCCCTTGAGGGTTATCTGCATATCATCAAAGATCGCAGTGCCGGCAATGATCAGCTGATCTATGATCAGATGATCAACCGCTGCCTTGCCAGAACAGGCGGGATGTACAAGCTGATCCTGGACCTTCTCGACCTTACCCGGATTGAATCGGGACAGATGCAGCGGGAGATTTCTCTGATTGATCTCAGGGAGGTCGCCGCCGAGGCGATCGAAGCCGTATCCATGACGGCAAAGGACCGGGGGATTACCGTCAACTTCTCAACAGATCAGCCCCTGCGCATGAGGGCGGACCGGGGCGAACTGGGAATCATCATGAACAATCTGGTTTCCAACGCGGTCAAATACAACGTGGATGGGGGATGGGTCGAGGTAACCATCAAAAGGGATGGTGATTTTATCACCATTCAGGTGACCGACAGCGGCATTGGCATGAGCGAGGAGGAGCGCGCCGGGCTTTTTAATGACTTTGTGAGGATAAAAAACGAGAAGACCCGCCAGATCATGGGCAGCGGCCTCGGCCTTTCGACGGTAAAGAAACTGACCAGCCTCTACGAGGGGGATATTACCGTCGAAAGCGAACCGGATAAGGGCAGCACCTTCCTGGTGCGGCTGAAGGAGGCCGAACAGGATTGATGACGCGGTAAAAAGTCCGAAAACCTCACATTTTGTCATTCCCGCGTAGGCGGGAATCTAGTGTATTCAATTACTTCTGGATTCCCGCCTTCGCGGGAATGACGGTTTGGGTACTTTTTACGAGGTCGTCACTATTGACGAACCCGTATAAAGTAGAAAAACTGCCCTGGAAGCCGGTTAATACCGACCTCCAGGAAGCGCTAGAAGCTATAGGATGCAAGGAGTAAAGTCAACGACAAAAGAGGGGACAGCCGGCGTTCCGAAGTTTAAAACCGAACCGCCGGGAGATGAAAGCATCGATGGGTCAAGGGGCTATAGTTCCTCTTCCATGCCTTTTAGTCTTACTGCCCGGACGAACCTTTTCTGAAAATAAGGGGTATCCATGCTGTCTACCCTGACGGCCTTGCTTCGGTAGGACGCATGGAGGAACTCATTGTTGCCGATATATATTCCCACATGACCGAGGGCGCGGCGGGTGTTAAAGAAAACCAGATCTCCCTCTTTAAGGCTATCTCTGGCCACCAGCTCGCCGACATGAGACTGTTCCCGGGCGGTTCTCGGGAGCTGGATCCCGAATATATCGTAGATCACTTTAACATAGGCGCTACAGTCGATACCCCGGACCGTGTTGCCGCCGTAACGGTAAGGAGCCCCCAGAAAAGCGCGGGCTGCCCGGACGACCTGCTGTTGTTCGCCGGGGTCCTTCCATTTGTCCAGGATTTTAGATGATTCCCACTTATCCCTCTCGATCGCGGCCCAGCCGTCTTCGAAAAGCAAATCGCCGTCGCCCTCCTCGTCGGGGGCCAGTGATTGATCGACAGACGGTAAGGCATCTTCCGGTTTTCGGGATTCTCTCTTTAATGCCAGCTTCCTGCCCGCCGCAAGCTTATTGCCCTTGAGCTTGTTTATTGCTTTTATTTCTTCTACGCTCACTCCCGTATTTTTGGCAATGGCGCCAAGGGTATCCCCTGTTTTAACGAGGTATGTTTTTTTCGGCGCCGGTACGATCTGCGCCTGCGGAGAGGGAGTGGATTTGGTTTTCGCGGCCTTGATTGGCTTGTCCTTGACAAGAAGGACTTGATTCAGTCGGAGGGAGTCACCGGTCAGGTTGTTATTTTTCTTCAGGTCCTGAACGTCAAGGTTGAATTTACCGGCGATGCCTGAGAGGGTATCGCCCGCTTTAACCTTGTATCTCTCCTGTGCTGATATTTCAGTTACGAAAAAAAACGGCAAGAACAGGACAATCAGTCCCATCCAGAGGAAAATCCGCCGAACCATTATGAAGTACCTCCTTATTGATTTCGTTGGTCCCCACATGCGTTACGGTGCACAGATTTTGACAATGGATGACAAACTGCACACATATTGGTGGAGCTTTTACCTAAATAGACAAGGCAAGTCAAGATTATTTTACCGCCAGGACCGATGGTCCCGTAATAAGTCGGCAAATATCATATTGTTTGGTGCTTCTGGTTTTCGTCCGCGATCCCTGGAATCCGAAATCCGAATGTAAAGATTCAGTCTTGAGTGGCCGAGTTAAGACAAATATTGCCTGCCCCTGAGTTTCTTGCAAAACTCCAGCGGACGCGACGGAGCGCGTCCCTCCAGTCCCCAAAACAGGTCATCTTCGGCGCCTTTTGGAGGGCCTAGCGAAGTCGTGGCCGTCTTTACCGTGCGTCTTGCATTTGGCTCCCCATGTAACTGAATCTTTACATCCGAATCCGAAATCCGCTTGCAAGAATGCCGTCAATATTATA
>JAXMLI010000346.1:0-4769 GCA_034368785.1 Smithellaceae bacterium
GACCCCCCCTACGCCAGATGGCAGGCCACGAGATGGTCATGGCCCACTTCTCGCAGCTCCGGCGCATATTTGCGGCAGATATCAACGCAGCGGGGACAGCGCTCATGAAAGTTACAGCCGGGCGGCAGATTAATGGGACTAGGCGGATCCCCCGTGAGGATGATCCTCTCCCTCGTCTCCTCCACCTCCGGATCGGGAATGGGCACGGCCGAAAGCAGGGCAATCGTGTAGGGATGCCTGGCAAAAAGGTAGATATCATCGCGGTTAGCAATCTCGACGATTCTTCCCAGGTACATCACCGCCACGCGATGGCTGATATGACGGACCACCGAGAGATCATGGGCAATGAACAGATAGGTAAGGTCGAATTCGGCCTGGAGATCTTCCAGGAGATTGATGATCTGGGCCTGAATGGAAACATCCAGCGCGGAGATCGGCTCATCACAGACGATAAACTTGGGGTGAATCGCGAGCGCCCGGGCGATTCCCAGCCTTTGACGCTGTCCGCCACTGAATTCGTGGGGGTAACGATTGATCATCCCCGGATCCAGTCCGACGATCCGGAGCAATTCGGAGATCCGGTCCGCGAGCGCCTTGCCGCGAATTTTGGTATGCACCAGGAGGGGCTCGGCCACAATCTTAAAGGCCTTCATCCGGGGATCGAGGGAATCGTAGGGATCCTGGAAGATAATCTGCATACCCAGGCGCAGCAGCCGCAGATCCTCCTTTTTCATGGTACAGAGGTCCACCCCTTCAAAATTGACCTCGCCCGAGGTGGGAATTAAAAGCTGGGTAATGCAGCGCCCGAGGGTGGTCTTGCCGCTCCCGCTTTCTCCCACGAGACCAAGGGTTTCGCCCCGCCGAATGTCCAAACTCACCCGGTCCACCGCCTTGATTTCCGCCACCTTGTGCTGACGGATGATCCCCTTGGTAATGGGAAAGTACATGGAGAGGTTTTTTATCTCGATGAGTACATCTTTTTGCATGGTCATTCCCTGATATCCACCCAGCAGGCGGTATAATGGCCATCCTCCACCGGTCTCAACTCCGGTCGTTCGAGGGGGCATCTTTCCATCCGGAAGGAACAGCGGGGATAAAAGGCACAGCCGGGCGGAAGATTGACCAGATTCGGCGGTTGCCCCTCCACGGGCACCAGACGGGAGGTGCGTGGTTTGTCCAAGCGGGGCACCGAGGCGAGCAAACCGATGGTGTAGGGATGGGATGGTTTGCCGTAAACGTCGCGGGCCGTGCCTGATTCCACAATCCGGCCGGCGTACATCACGGCCATCCGATTAACATACCGGGCCACGACACCGAGGTTGTGGGTAATGATAATTACTGATGTCCCCAGGCGGGTGGTCAATTCCTTGATCACTTCCAGGAGTTGCGCCTGGATGGTCACATCGACAGCCGTCGTCGGCTCATCGGCGATGAGGAGTTTAGGATTGCAGCTCAATCCCATCGCGATCATTACCCGTTGGCGCATCCCGCCGCTGAACTGGTGCGGATAGTCGTCAATCCGCCTTATGGCATCGGGGATTCCCACCATGGTCAGCAGCCTCAGGACCTCGCGTCTGGCCTCGGCTTTCCCCATCTGCTGATGAAGCTCCAGGGCTTCCCCGATCTGGAAACCGATGGCCAGGACAGGATTCAAGGAGGTCATGGGCTCCTGGAAGATCATGGCGATCTTGTTGCCCCGGATATCCCGGAGTTCATCGGGATTGGCCTGGAGCAGATCCTTGCCCTGAAAGATGATCTCTCCGCCGGCGATCTCCCCGGGAGGCTCCGGTATCAGCCGTAAAATGGACAGGGCGCCTACGCTCTTGCCACAGCCGCTTTCACCCACCAGACCGAGGGTCTCGCCCTCATGCAATTCGTATGATACGCCATCCACGGCCTTCACCAGACCGTAATCCATATGGAAATAGGTTTTTAAGTCTTTGACTTGCAGAAGTGGGTTCATCAGATCTTCATCCTCGGGTCCAGGGCATCCCTCAAGCCATCTCCCAGCAGATTAAACCCCAGAACCGTGACGAAAATCATCATGCCCGGGAAGGTGGCCACATGGTAGGCCACGCGCATGTAAAGCCGGCCGCCGTTTAACATGGCCCCCCATTCCGGGGTCGGCGGACTTACGCCCAGGCCCAGAAACCCCAGACCGGCCGCCCAGAGGATGGCTGTCGCCATATGCAGGGTGGACTGCACGATGATGGGAGAAAGGCTGTTGGGTATGAGGTGTTGCAGGATGATCCGTGAATCGCTGGCGCCAATTGATCTTGCGGCCTCGACATATTGCCGCGATTTGATGGCGAGGACGGAACTCCGGGAAAGGCGCGCGTAGATGGGGATGGTGGAGATCCCCACGGCGATCATCACGTTCTGCAATCCCACGCCCAGCATGGCAATGAGGATCAGGGCGAGGAGAATCCCGGGAAAGGTAAGCAGCGTATCGATAAATCGCTGGATGATAAAATCCGTTTTGCCGCCGTAATAGGCCGAAACAACCCCGAGGGGAACCCCGATAAAGATGCCGATGGAAACAACCATCAGGCCGATCACGAGGGAGATCCGGGCGCCATAAATGATGCGGCTCAAGATGCAGCGGCCCAGCTCATCCCTCCCCAGGGGATAATCAATGGAGGGTTTGGCCAGCATGTGCTGGAGACTGTGTTCCAGTGGGTCATTAGGAGCCAGGAAGGGCGCGAAAAGACCGGCAAGGAGAAAGAGCCCCACGATAATAAGACCCATCATGGCCGTACGGCGCTTGATCAGCCGGCGAAAGACCTCTTTCACCTGACTGTATTGTTTATTTTCTGGCTGCACGGCAATAGCTTCCATATAAAATCCTTGTGGCGTAGGGGCGGGTTTGAAACCCGCCCCTGCTGCCTTAGGTATAGCGAATTCGCGGATCAAGATAGGAATACAAGAGATCCACGATCAAATTAATGAAAATAAATATGACGGCCACCAGGAGGACCAATCCCTGAACCACGGGATAGTCCCGCGAGAGGATCGCCTCCACCAGCAACCGGCCGATGCCCGGCCAGGCGAACACGATCTCCGTCAAGACGGCGCCGCCCAGGAGGGTTCCCGTTTGCAGACCGATTACCGTCACCACCGGGATCAGGGCGTTCTTCAGGGCGTGCCGCCAGATCACCAGTTTTTCCGTGAGTCCCTTGGCCCGGGCGGTTCGGATATAATCGAGCCGGATAACCTCCAGCATACTGGAGCGGGTCATCCGCGCGATAATGGCCGTGGAATTCGCGCCCAGGGTGATGGCGGGCAGGATCAGATGCTTCCAGCTGTCGGCCCCGACGGAGGGCAGCCACCCCAGTTGAATGGAAAACAAAAGCATGAGCATGAGACCCAGCCAGAAGACGGGCATGGAAAGCCCGAAAAGCGCGATCATCATGCTCAGATGGTCGAAGATGGAGTTTTGCTTGACCCCGGCGATGATGCCCGTAAGCACCCCCAGCAATGAGGCCAGGGTGATGGCCGTCAGGGCCAGCACCACCGTATTGGGAAGGCGGGCCATGATTTCCCTGGTGACGGGGAGGCCCGTTCTCGTGGAGGTCCCCAGATCGCCCTGCACGAGATCTCCGAGAAAGGAAAAATACTGCACCACCGGGTGGCGATCCAGGCCCAGTTGGGCGCGGATCTGATCCACCTGTTCCTTGTTCGCGTGAGGCCCGGCGAGAATGATTGCCGGGTCCCCCGGGATGACCCTGACCATCGTAAAGATGATCAGGGACACCCCGAGGAGAACCGGTATCATGATCAGGAGCCTGCGGATGATGTATTGACCGGTCATATATCCAATGATCTATTCGAGGAAGGCCTTCTTGGCCAGGACCCGTTCCGTGGGATGGACAACGATATCCTTCACATTGGCCCTGATGCCCGTCACCTGCGACTCGCTGTGGAGGAAGATCCAGGGCGCGTCATCATTGATGATGGTCATCGCCTCTTTGTACATTTTTCTCCGCTCCTCGGGCTTGGCCGTCCGGCGCGCCGTCTCGAGCAGATTATCTACATTTTCGTTTTTGTAGAACGCGGCGGCGTTGCCTTTCTTCGGCCATTCGCCGGAATGGAAAAGGGCATAGAGTCCATAGTCGGCATCACCGGTGACACAACCCCAGCCGAGCATGAAGATCTTGTGTTCTGCCACCTCTCTGTCCCTGAGGATAAAGGGCAGATAGGTGCCCCATTCCATCATCCTGATGTCCGCCCTGACGCCGACCTTCAGCAAATCGGCCGCGACCGCCGTGGCCACGGATACGTCCATATAATACCGGCCTACCGCCGGGTGGAGGGTTATTTCAAACCCTTTGGGGAAACCGGCCTCCGCCAGGAGGGCCTTGGCCTTTTCCGGATTGAACTCATAGGTCTTGATCGGGGTGTAACCGAAAACACCGGGGCTGATCGGGGCGTCGGAGACACGGCCCACACCGCCCAGGATGTGTTTCACGATGGCATCCTTGTTGACCGCGTGATTCAGGGCCTGACGGACCCGTTTATCGGTCAGGGGCGCCACGCTGTTGTTGAACCCCATGTAAATGGTGCGTACGCTGGCGGTATTGTTGATGGTAATCGCGGGATTGGCCTTTAAACGGGGGATATCGAAGGGCGGGATGCGGACGGCCACATGGACCTCGCCCGTTTCGAGGGCCACGACGCGGGATGCGTCATCGGGGATCGCCCGGAAGGTAACCTCTTCCAGCGCCGGTTTCTGCCCCCAATAGGCATCATTGCGCACCATGACCATCTTG
>JAXMLI010000347.1:0-3350 GCA_034368785.1 Smithellaceae bacterium
AGGGTAAAGACTGCCAAGACTTCGCTAGGCCTTTCAAAAGGCGCTGAAAAAGACATGTTTTGGGGCACGGATGGACGCGCTCCGTCGCGTCCGCTGGAGTATTGCAAGAAACGCGCTCAAGGGCAGGCAATATTTGTCTTAACTCGGCCACTCAAGACTGAATCTTTACATACCTTTTCCCTTTCCTGATGTAAAATTAGACCGGTTATTATATTCAGGCGCAGAGGATCATTTAACAAAAAACAAGAAGGAATTTATGAATAGTCAGGAAACAGAAGAAATCAGAGGAGAAAAAACTTTTGCCGATGATCGGGCTGCGGGAATATGAGATAAACCCGATTTACAATTTGTGGCGCCGATCGACAGACCCGACAACCAAAGTACGTCTATCCTCTCTTTCTCATTATCTGGTGTGTGTATTTAACTATTCCCACCCGTGCTGACCTGTTTCTCAATTGTCAACCCAAAAATGGGTATAAGTCTAAGCACTTTTTCGGGCAGCCCGATCCCGTCTGGTTTAACCAAATTGGTTTCTATTTACCTCCAGTCCTCTGAGACACGCCGATCCTTTCCTTTGGGCCCGCTCGGCTAATAACTTATCGTCGTGCCCAGGCGAAGGCGGATGGGCTGAACCCCTCTAGCGCAGCCGCTTCCCCGCGTAGGCGGTAATAAAAAAGAGGAAGTTGACCATGACAATCGAGGCCCCGGCAGGCAGGTCGAGGAAGAAAGAGGCGATAATTCCCAGGATGACGGCAAGCATTGAGACAATGGCAGAGATGAACAGGGTGGAGATGAACCCCCGGGCAAACTGAAGAGAGGTTGCCGCGGGCAGGATCAAAAGGGCCGAGGTCAACATGATTCCCACCACCCTCATGGCCAGAACCACCGTCAGGGCCGTGAAAATCACCAGGATCGTGTTTATCCTTCTCGTATTGATTCCGGTTGTTTTGGCGAATTCCTCATCGAAGGTGACCGTGATTATCTGCCGGTAATAGAGGATGAAATAAGCGATGATTGAGAGGGTAAGCAGCATGGACATGATGACCTCCGCGGGGCTTATGGCCAGGATATTGCCGAAGAGGTAGCTGAAGAGGTCCACGTTGAAGCCGCCGGAAACAGATGCCAGGATCACGCCGGTGGCGATTCCCAGGGAGGAAACCACCCCGATCGCGGCATCTCCCAGGAGCCTTGCCTTTTCGGTGAGGCGCCAGATCCCGAGGGAACTGGCAATGACGATGGGAATGGCGGCGTAAAGGGGTTGGACCTGGAGAAAGAGGCCAACGGCGATGCTGCCGAAGGTTACGTGGGCAAGACCGTCTCCGATCAGGGAGAGCCTTCTCAATACCAGGAGTACCCCGAGCAGTGAGCACCCGAGCGCGAGAAAGATTCCGGTGATCAGGGCCTTCTGGACGAAGTGGTAGCCCATGAATTCAATCAGCTCCATATCCCTCCTGGTTGCCATGCCGATGACATATGATGTGCTGGGAGGAAGGCCCGAAAAGGCTTGTCATCTTCTCTGATTGACAGAAGCTGTCAAAACTGCCGTAAAACAGCGGGCGACGGTCGAGATACAGAAACTTGGAGGCATACCTGCCAATGCTCCCCAGGTCGTGGGTGACCAGAATAATCGTCACGCCTTCGTGTTTATTGAGGCTCTCCAGGAGGGCGAAGAAGTTGTCCCTGGTTTCGGGGTCCAGCGCGGTAGTCGGCTCGTCCAGGATCAAGAGCGACGGTTCGTTAACCAGGGAACGGGCGAGCAGGACCCGTTGTTTCTGTCCCCCCGAGAGTTCGCCGATCAGCCGGTCCTTCAGTTCCGCTATATCAAGCCTGCCCAAGGCCCGCTGCAGCGCCTCGTCCTTATTTTTTCCGGATGTTCCGGACATCCCCATCGCCACGACCTCCTTTACCGTGGCCGGGAAGTGCGGGTGGAAGGCATCCGTCTTTTGCGGCAGGAACCCGATCTTCTGCCACTGATGAAACTCCTTGAGGGGCGTACCGAAAAGGTAAATCTCCCCGGTGGTCGGCGGAGTAAGCCGGAGGATATTTTTCAGGAGGGTGGTCTTCCCGGAGCCGTTGGGACCGGCCAGGCCCACGTAATCACCCGCCTGGATGGAGAAGGTGACATCGCTTAGCACCTCTGCCCTGTTGTAACGGAAGGAAAGATTTTCCACCTGCACAATGTCTAGGGGCATGAGAGGCCCTTCTTCAAGTTCAGCAGATTTGATTCCATGATGGCGATAAAACTCACCCCCCTTTCATACTCGTCCCTGGTGATATTATGGGCGCCGTGGAGCATCAGGAGGGTGGCCCCTGTTTCCGCGGCGAGGGCAGCGGCAATGCGGGGCTGGATAAGCTCTTCATGAAAGATATAGCGGAGTCCATGTTTTTTTATCAGTTTAATGATCTTTGCCAGGTCCCGGGGTTTGGGTTCCGCGTTGGGGGAAAAGTGATAGGCCGAGACGTAATCGAGGTTGTATCTCCGGGCGGGATAGCCGAAGGCGGCATGGCCGCCGCTCACGATGAGACGTTTGACGCAATCCTTCAGGAGGGACTTGTATTTTCCATCAAGCTCGACAAGGCGCATCTTGTATTTTTCCGCGTTCTCCCGGAAGAAAGAGGCCAGGGCGGGTTCCTTTTCCGCGAGCGCCAGGGCGATGCGATCCACCATGATCGCGGCATTATCGAGGTCAAGCCAGAAATGGGGGTCTGTCTGCCCGGCGGGAATATCTTCGGCAGGATTTGAGCCGGGGGTGGTCTTGTGTTCCTCACGATGGAGATGTCCCCCACTGGGAGTCAGGAGTTTCACCCCCTGGCTGGTGTCCACGACGAATAAATCGGGGTTGGTTATCCCCTTTAGCAACTCGGTGGCCCAGGGTTCCATCGCGGGATGAGAGAGCAGAAAGATATTCGCCCGGTGGAGCAGTTGAAGGTCCGCCGGGCGCGGTTCAAAACTGTGGGGTTCCATTCCCGGCGGCAGGAGCAAGACCACCTTTACCTTATCGCCGCCGATCTCCCGGGCAAAATCATAGAGGGGGAAAAGTGTTGCCACGACAAGAACGCCGGGTTTCCCTCCGGTTCCGGAGGGTTCTTTCCCGCAGGAGGAGAGAAACAGGGCGGGCAGGATCAGCAAAAGAATAAACAGGACTGGTATTATGCTTCGCCTCTTAGACCCCTGCCCGGCGCCTGTGTGTCGCTTCGCTGATATCATAATTCCCGGCGTCATTTATATTGACTGAGCAACTTGCGCAGATGATAACGGCTTTACCGTTTGGACATTAATCCTAGCTCAATTGCCTTTGATATGCAAATTTCCTTTTTGCGGGGGTGTGCGACAAAATTATCGGTAGAGC
>JAXMLI010000348.1:0-3464 GCA_034368785.1 Smithellaceae bacterium
ATAACCCCATCCCCCTCCTAACCTCCCCCTTGAAAGGGGAGGAATCAGGCAGTGCCTCTCCCAAGGCCTTCCTTGAAGGGGGAGGAACATCACCCGAACCACAAAGAGTATTTATGGATGACGCAAAAAGCTGAGCGGGCATTGCTGCCCATCTCTCTCTTTTTCAACGAGGGGAATGAGACAGAGGATGGATTTCCTTTCGTCGAATATTTGCGGAACCCGTCACGGTCAGGCCAAATTCTGTGTCGCAAACGGCACACCCTCGCGTCCCTGTGTCCGACGCGACACAGGAGGCGCCCCGGGACGTCCGGCCACACCGGCCGCGGTTTTTTTGTTAAACGGGAAAAATGTTCCCGATTACCCTGACTTTCCCCCGATCGTGCGCCGAAGGCGGGCTACGGCAAGGGCAGGGTACAGTACTTGCTTTGTACTTTCGTAAACCTGCACGGCCTTGACCCGAAAGGCCTTGACAGGCCGGTGCGACGGTGTTAGTTTCGCCCGAAGATGAAAAGGAGGTGACGGAGTTAAAACGGCGTCAGGAGTGAGCCGCCGGAAGGGGCCGCAAGAGGGCAATCCGACCGGTGGGGACATGAGCGGTGATTCCGCGGAAATAGGTATTATGTCCCCGGAAAAGGGAACCCCCCGGCCCAGGGGGGAATTGTGATTTACCGAAAAATCAAACAGGAGGAAGAAATGAAAAGATTTTGGATTGTGTTACTGTCGGCCGCTTTGGTTATGGCCTTCTCCATGACCGCGTCGGCGCAGACCGCGGCCCGGTTCAGCGGCTCCTATTATGCCCATGGTTTCTATATGGACAATTACGCGCTGGCCAAGGAAAACACCATCGCGGCGAACTTTATCGCCCAGCGGTTCCGTCTCCAGACGGTATTCCAGGTGGCCGAAGGCCTCAGTGTCACCACGCGGTTTGACGCGTTGGAGAGAATCTGGGGCGCTAATCGCAACGCCACAACGTTTCTAGGCGGTACGTCGAATACCCCCACCCGGGTTGAAGACGAGAACATCGGCTTCGAGCGGGCCTTTGTCACCTTTGACACCAAGATCGGACGGTTTAATATCGGCTACCAGCCCGCCGCCGCCTGGGGCACCACCTTCGGCGACAACGGCACCACCCGTCCCCGGATCAGTTACGCCATGGCGCAGGGTCCTTTGACCGTCCTGGCCATTTATGAGAAGCAGCTCGAAGGGCAAAATCCCGGTGGCGTTGTTGCCTTGCCCACGGCCACTGACAATGATTACAACATCTATTATGCTGCCGGTATCTACACCTGGAAAACGGGCAACGCGGGTCTCCTCTATGCCAATGTGCAGGGTGCACATATGTCCGCACCCGCCGCCACGGGATACAGAGTCAAAACCCACGCGTTGGTTCCCTATTTCAAGGCCAGCTTCGGTCCCCTCGCCCTTGAAGGCGAGCTGAACTACGGCTTCGGGAAGACCAGAGAGTATCTCACGGCAACTTTCGCGCCAGACATCGATGACGCGGGTCTCTCCTACTACCTGGGCGCCACGTACAAAATGGGTCCCCTCGGGTTCGGCGCTTTCTATGCCGTCGCCCAGGGCGACGATGCGGCCACCACCACGAAGAATGAAGGCACCAAGACCATCGGCGCCGACTTCGAGAAGAACCTGATCCTCTTCAACGCCTGGGCGGTCAAGTGGATGGGCAACCTGACCAAGAATGCCACCTCGGCCACCGACGATCAGGGCAATGTGAACATGTGGCAGGTCAACGCGTCATACGCGGTGAGCAAGGACCTGAACCTCTTCGCGAGCTACACCAACGCGAAGATGAACGTGAAGGGCACCAATGTATCCGACGATTACGGCACCGAGATTGACGTGACCGCGAGCTACAAGATCTTCGGAAACCTGGAGTACGTGCTGGGCGTCGGCTACCTCATGACCGGCGACGCCTTCAAGGGCACCAACACGGCCAACACCATCGGCAACAACTACCTGGTGCAGCACAGACTGAACCTCACCTTCTAATTCCAGGCGAGTTCAGGCTGCTTTAAACCAAATCCCCGGGGGGCAAGCCCTCCGGGGATTTTTTTGTGCGCAAAGCGGGGCCAGGCGAACGATTCCCGGGGTTTTGGAGGGCCATGCTCCGTCATGGCCGCAAGGCTTTGGATATGGCTACGCTGCTGCGGACGCGACGGAGCGCGTCCCTCCAAAAAACAATACGGGGGCATTGCTGGCGGGTTTTGGAGGGCCATGCTCCGTCATGGCCGCAAGGGAGAGGTCCGGCGGGACGCCCGACCTATTTTATTTGACTGTTTTATTTCGCCGAAAAAATTCTAACAGCCGCCTGTTCCCCCCGGACCGCTTTATTTATTTCTTGACATCTTCAAAAGGGGCCGTATAGGTAGTCATTAGAAATGACCATAATGGTGAACCCAATGAACAGTACAACCGTTAGCATTGCCGAAGGCAAAAAAGGCTTCAGCCGCCTTATTCATGATACCGAGGAAAAAAAAGAGAATACCATTGTCACAAGACGCGGGAAACCTGTGGCCGTCATCATCCCCTACGAAGAATATGAGCGCAATGCCCGCAATGAAGGTTATCAAAACATCATGGAAGCCAGGAAGGCTTTTTTAAAGGCCGGCATCAAAGCCCTGGATGTGTATCGGGAATCCAGGGCTCAACTGGAAGAAAAGCCATGAAACGGGCGGTGGTTGATGCCAGCGCGATTCTGAAGTGGTACCTCCTTGATGAGGAGCACGGCGCTCAGGCGATGGCTTTACTGGAACAATGCACTGCCGGAGAATTGGAAATACTGGCGCCGTCCCTGCTTACGTACGAGCTGATGAATGGGTTGGTGATCGCCGGCCGACGTGCCCGGCTCGACCAAAATACCATTTCATTATCCTTCAGGGGCTTCATGAACCTGGGTATCCGGTTTTATGAGTGCTCGTTTTTTGCGGACAAAATGCTTCAGTATTGCCTGCTTTATGGGAGTTCTGCATATGATTCCAGCTACCTGGCACTGGCTGAACAGGAAGGCGTCGATTTGATCACGGCGGATGAAAAATTGTTTAACGCTGTGCAGAAGGAGTTGCCGTGGGTCCGCTGGATCGGGTAAAAGCCCCCGGGCCTCAATGCTAAAAGGTCTCGCTGCGCTGGTTCAATCTACAAGATTGAACCGGCCGAAAGGAACTTAACCATGATAGGTCAAGCATCTTGCTTGACCGGTCAGGCGGGACGCCCGACCTATTTTATTTGACTGTCCCTCTTCGCTGGTTCAATCTACAGGATTGAACCGGCCGAAAAAGAGACAAGGGGACCAAAGGGTATTGGAAGCGCCAGCAAGATATCAGCCCGCCTCGACGATCAGGTACTTCTTCTTGCCCTTGCGGAGCCGGATCCGGCCGTTTTCGTCGGCGTCATCCATTTTGATCATCTCATCGAAGGACCTGATCTGTCTCTCCCCCACGTAGCCT
>JAXMLI010000349.1:0-8985 GCA_034368785.1 Smithellaceae bacterium
AGCGTACGAAGGTCAATAATTCCCGCTAACAATCCGTAAAAAAGAATGGCGATGCCCGAGAAAAGGAAGTTCCTCGAAACGGGTCCGCTGATGTTTTTCATTTCGTAGGAGTACGTGATGAGTCCATAGCCGGTTACAAGCCCTCCGGTGAGCCCGAGGGTGTATCGTACACCGACTTCCGCTTGCCATAAGAACAACAGATCGATCAGCGACCCATGCTTCCATAGAACGACGGCCCAGATGATGGCCAGTATAGAAGGAATCCCTTTGATCCACTTCATCCGCTTTTTATCCAGGGCGCTTATCAGCGAAAGGCCGAACTGCAAAAGGAAGAAAAAAGAGATAATGATCGTAGAGAGCAATATCAGTTTGATCAGCAAGATTTCCTGCCCTGTCAGATGTTCCCCCTGGATCAACGGGAGGAGGTGAAGCCATTCATGGAAGCCGTGGATGAATCCAAATGCTCCGAGCATCCACAAGCTGTTTGCGAGTCTCAAGTCGCTCGCCTTCAGATCTTTTCCCGAAATGGAAATGCCCAGAAAGAGGAAAGCGGCGCCGTAAAAAAAATAGACCGGATAAACAAGGGGAATGTTCGAGAATAGGTTGTATAGTGATAATAAAGTCGTCATATGCTCAGTATTTCAAATGTAACTACTCAGGTCGCCACCAAGGCACAAAGACACAAAAGCGAGCCAATTGTAAAACTCGCGGCAAAGACGGCCACGACGGAGCGTGGCCCTCCGAAAGGCGCGTAAAACGGCATATTTTGCAGACGGGAGGGACGCGCTCCGTCGCGTCCGCAGGAGTTTTACAATTGCCTCTTGCCTCATACGTTAATTTTAGTGACTTGGTGTCTTAGTGGCTGAGTAGTTACTTTCAAATAATCAAACCCGGTTTTCGCAACGGATGAAGAAGATGAGGATCACCTGTGACAGCGGGAGCAATTTTGGGGGTCCTGCACGTCAAAAGATCCCCGTCCATTATGGCATCTACCGCAAAATTTTCCTTTGGTGATCTTCCCCATGTCCATCTTGTATGATCCCTTAGCCATCTGGAAAAACTGGTAATGACAGCTACTACACCTGAGGCCCCGCTCCTTCAAGTGTTTATTATGGCGGAAGACGACCGGCAGAGCATCGGGGAGTGTAAAGGTCAAATCACCGCCGCCGGCCGGCTGAGCAGGAGCGACGAAAGGAATCGATAGAAAGCCGATGATCATGGCCGTAACAAACAGCTTTTTCATTTGGTTCATTCCTTATCAGCAATGTCCGGTTAAGTGATTGCGTATGGATGCACCGAGCCCGGGGCTGATATATCCATAGACCCGCTCCGTTTACAATATCCGCGAGGCTCGTTTCGTTACGGTCTTGATGCGTACTTCCCGTAGCCGCTTGACGGAAACGTTTACCTGGTGTTCATTATAGCAGAAGATGGCCAACAGGAGATAGTGGGTTTCCCCTTTACAATCACAGGGAATGCTGTTAATTGCTCCTAGCTGTAGAAAGACTAGTTGAAGGAGAGATTTTTCCTTGGAGCAAGAAAACGTTCGCCGCATCAGGATTGGAGAGAAGGAGATAGTCCTAGTGGGTACGGCCCACATCTCGAAGGAGAGCGCGGAACAGGTGGAGAGGGTCATCGAAGAGGAAAGGCCGGACACGGTTTGCGTCGAGCTCTGCCAGGCCCGCTACGATGCCATCAGGCAGCCGGAAAACTGGCACAAAATGGATATTGTCAAGCTCATTAAAGAGAAAAAGGCCTCCCTTCTCCTGGCCCAGTGGGTGGTGGCCTCCTACCAGCGAAAGATCGCCGAAAAATTTCAGATCCGGCCGGGGGAAGAGATGCTCCGCGCCGTAAGAAAGGCCGAAGAGATCGGGGCGGAACTGGTCCTGGCCGACCGGGACATAAGGGTCACCCTCCTGCGGACCTGGCGGATGATGGGTTTATGGGGGAAGGTAAAATTGTTGACGGAGATCATGGCCGCCACGCTCTTTTCCGAAGAGATCACGGAAGAAGACATCGAAAAACTAAAAAAACAGGATGTGCTGGATCTGGCCATCGCGTCCCTCCGGGAAAAACTTCCCACCGTCAAGACCACCCTCATCGACGAACGGGATCAGTGGCTCGCCCATAAGATTCGAGAATCAAGGGGAAACAAGATTGTCGCCGTGGTGGGGGCGGGACATCTGTCGGGCGTAGTCGATAACATGGGACTTAACCTCGATCCCGAATCTATCAACCATATCCCGCCGCCCGGTCCCTGGTCGCGCGCGGCAACCTGGGCCTTTCCGGCCCTGATTGTTGGCCTGATCCTGGGGGGGTTCCTGTATTCAGGAAACCAGGCCGGTTTAAATATGATTCTCTGGTGGTCCGCCATCACCGCCTCCTTTTCCGCGCTGGGAGCCCTCCTGATGCTGGCCCACCCGGCGACTATCCTGACTGCCGCCCTGGCCGCGCCGATTACCACCCTCCATCCCCTGCTGGCCGCCGGCTGGGTAGCGGGCATTACCGAAGCGACCATGCGCAAGCCCCAGGTGAAGGATTTCATGGCCCTCCGGGAGGACATCATTTCCCTGCGGGGGTTTTTCCGCAACAAGATAACCCGGATACTGATCATGGTGGCCTTGGTCAATATCACCACCTCGGTAGGAACCTTTGTGGCCATCCCGGTAATGATGAGGTATTTTTAACGAAAAGAAAGAAATCGCGCTGTTGATCACAAACAATCTGGGTTGAAGTTTAATCCACAATCCGAAATCCGCAATAAATTATGAACGGCAATTTCCGTAAATCCCTGCTTTGTCCCCGCTGTCGCAAGCTGATCAGCGGCGACGAGGCGATATGCCCCTACTGCGGCCTGGCAAAACCGGCAAGCAGGAAACTATTGAAACTGGCCAATTTCTTCAGCACAGGCCGGGTGGACATGGTCGATCTGATCCTCTACTTGAACGCCGGGTTTTACCTTCTGTCGCTCCTCCTGGCCCCTTCCTCCCTGAGTTTTACCATGAACCCCTTCAACCTTCTGTCGCCCACAAACGAGAGTCTCTTCCGCCTCGGGGCCTCAGGGGTCATCCCCATCGGCGGATACGATCGCTGGTGGACCCTCATTTCCGCCTCGTTCCTCCACGGCAGTCTCCTTCATATCATCTTCAACATGATCGCCCTGAGACAACTTGGTCCCTTCGTTCAGAGGGAATATGGCACCCCCCGTTTCCTCCTGATCTACATTTTGGCCGGAATCGCCGGCTTTTTGCTCTCCTTCCTGGCGGGGGTGGCCTTCACCATCGGCGCATCCGCCGGCATCTGCGGACTCATCGGGGCCATTATCTATTACGGCAAGAGCCGGGGAGACTTCTATGGCCATCTGATCTACCGCCAGGCCATGGGGTGGGTGGCAGGCCTGGTTATCATTGGCATAATCGTCCCGGCGATCAACAACTGGGCTCACGGGGGAGGGATCATCTCGGGGATTGCCCTGGCCTGGCTCCTGGGATATCAGGAAACCGCCAGGGGCCGGCTTGGTTATCTCATCGCCACCTGGGCCTGCGTCTTCACTACCGGGGCGGTTCTGTTATGGTCCGTGGTGCAGGCAGTCTTTATTTATATTTGACGGCGTAGTTGACGCCCTCGTAAAAAGTCGCAAAGGCCTGGAATTAAGAACGGCTTCGTAAAAAGGCCGCAGGCAAGGCGCGCAAATCCCGAGGAATGAGGCGTCGGGGGAGGGGGCTTGTTCCGGAAGCCCAAAGGGATCGGAACGTGTCCCCGGAAAGCGCCGCAGTGACGAGGGATGCAGCGCAACGCAGCATCCGGACTTTTTACGAAGTCGTCATAGTTGCGGATCGAATTCATCCCTCAGGAAGGAAGACCATGAAAAGACTAGTTGCGGTTTCCCTATGCGTCGGCGGTCTGTTAATTGCCGCCTGCGATGGCGCCCTCACCGTGGCCGGCCGGTCCATCGGGGTCCAGTCAGGTAAGTTTCTCTTCACCGACGGGTTTGTCCAGGCAAATTACCCCCATCCTTTCGAACGGGCCTGGGCCGCTTCCGAAAGGGCCACGACGGACTTGAAGGTCCAGGGGGTAGAGAAAAGTCAGCGAATCGGCGCCGGTCGCATAACAGGCATGATCAAGGATGAGCCGGTCACCATTTTGGTCCGGTATATCAGCAAGGAAGAGACGGCCGTCTCCGTCCGGGTGGGAATGGCGGGAAACAACCTGGCCGCCCAACTGATACTGGAAAGGATTGCCGGCAATTTTTAACGGCCTCGTAAAAAGCAGAGGCGATTCATGAATCGCCCCTGCAAAAGCCGTCGTGGTTTTTTTTCGACTTTTTACGCGTTCTTCAAGGTGATTCCATGAGAAAATCCTCTGATCAAGAATTGGAGCAACGGATCCGGGAACTCGAGAAGAGGTTTTCCGCGATCCCTGACGGTCAGGAGGACTTGACCTCCCTGCTGGAGTTTGCCGATTTCTCCATTTACCTGATGGACCAGGGCGGCTGCTACCTCTTCATAAACAAACACCACGCCTCAGAACTTGGAGAAACGCCGGTGGGGATTATCGGCAGGAACTACCAGGATTTCCACACGGCCCCGCAAACCGACCGCTTCATGAACAACCTCGCGGAGGTCTTCCGGACCGGCGCCCCCCTCGTGGAAGAATATCAGGCGGAAAATGGCAATATTTACGCCAGGAGCTTCTTCCCCGTCAAGAAGGCCGGTGATCCGGGCGGCCTGGTAGCGAAAACGGTGATCTTCTCCCGGGATATTACCAAGCGCCGGATGATGGAAGATGCTCTCCGGCAAAATGAAGAACGCTACCGGACGATCATCGACAGTATCGCCGACGGCTATTATGAGGTGGATCTCCATGGCAACTTCATGGTGGCGTCGAATTACATGGATCAGCTCGGTTATCCAGTGGAAGAGCTGGTGGGTATGAATTTTGACAACTTCGCGGCGAAAGACCATCATGAAAAGATCTTCCGGGCCTTCAACGGGGTATTCAAAACCGGCGTTCCCGTGAAAAACCTCGAATTTGAAGTAATCAAAAAAGGCCCTGATGAAAAGGGGCATCTCTCAATTTCCGCAGCCCTGATCAGGGATGCGGCGGGAAAGCCAACCGGCTTCCGGGGAATCTTCCGGGATATCACCGGGATCGTGGAAACGGAAACCCTGCTCCTGGAGATTGCCCAAACCTCTCCTATCGGCATGTACGCCCTTCAGAAGGGTAAATTCACCTATGTTAACCGGGTATTTCAAGCATTTACCGGTTTCAGCGAAGAGGAACTGCTGGGGAAAGAAGCGCTGCAACTGGTCCATCCCGAAGACCGGGAGCTGGTCCGGCGAAAGGCCATCGGAATGCTCAAGGGGCAAGAATCAACCCCCTACGAGTTTCGGACCATCCGGAAAAACGGCAGGATCTCCTGGAACCTTGAATCCGTCTGGTCGATCCATCAACGGAAGGGGAAGATGGTTATCGGAAACTACCTGGATATCACCCCGCTGAAGAAGGCCGAACAGGCCCTGAGGCAGAGCGAGGAGCGCTACCGGACCATCATCGAGAACATCGAAGACGGCTATTATGAAACCGATCTGACCGGCCGGTTCACCTTCTGCAACGATTCATTGGTCAGGATTCTGGGATACGACCGGGAGGAAATCCTGAACTTCGAATTCACAAAATACACCCACCCGGATAATCAAACAGATATACGCGGCGATTTCAGTTTGGTCTATGAGACGGGGCAGTCCAATCGCTGCATTGAGTGGGAAATTCTCAGAAAAGACGGGAAAACGGCCTTCACGGAAATTTCCGCGAGCTTGAGAAAGAATGAATCGGGGGCGCCCACTGGATTTCGCGGCATCATCCGGGATACCACGGAGCGAAGGGAAAAGGAACAGGCCATAAAACAGCTGGTATATTATGATCCCCTGACGGGGCTTCCCAACCGCCGCCTTTTAGACGACCGTTTCACTCTGGCCATGGCCAATATCGTCCGGCACAAGCTCCGAATGGCCGTGATGTTGATGGACCTGGACAATTTCAAACATATCAATGACACCTTTGGCCATGACATGGGGGACCTGCTGCTCAAGGACCTGGGACGCCGCCTTTTGAACCTGCTCAGGAAGGGTGACACGGTCGCCCGGATGGGAGGAGATGAATTCATCCTCCTCCTGCCGGAGATCGCCAACAGGGGAGACGCGGAAACGGTGGCCAGGAAGATCTTGGAGGACTTCAGGCTGCCCTTCCTCCTGGGGGAAAAGACAGCGCGCATTTCCACCAGCATCGGCATTTCCCTCTATCCGGAGCACGGCACGGATATGAACAGCATGATGAAATACGCGGACCAGGCCATGTACAAGGCCAAGAAGGCCGGAAAGAACCGTTATATGTTTTTCCCCATTCCCAGAAAGTCAAGGTCGGGGCGGGTTTGAAACCCGCCACTGCCAGAAACGGACAGCATCAGTCCCTTCAGATACCGCCCCTCCGAATGGGCCAGATTCACCGGGTGGTCAGGACCGGGACCAAGCACCTTCAGGAGGCGGGCCATCTTTCCCCTGTCCCTGATTGCCCCCAGGACAATTTTTTCAAACAGGGCCTCATCAATAAAGTTGGAACAGGAAAAGGTAAAGAGCAACCCGCCCTCTTTGAGCTTCCCGATACCCTGCATGTTGATCTCCTTATACCCGGCCGCCGCCCTGGCCACGTCCTTTGTCGATTTGGTAAATGCCGGCGGGTCAAGGATGACCAGATCATATCTCCCCTCGTCCCCCCTCAGGTAATCAAAGACATCCGCCGTAATCACCCGGTGATCCCCCTCGGGAAGGTCATTTTTTGTCCAGTTCGCCTTGGCCAGCCTTCCTGCCGCTAGGGAAACATCCACGGAGGTCACCTCCGCCGCCCCTCCCTGGCCGGCATAAACGGAAAAACCGCCGCTATAGGAAAAGCAGTTCAGGACCCTTGCCCCTCGAGCGAGGGAACCAACGAGTTCCCGGTTGATCCGCTGGTCCAGGAAAAACCCCGTCTTCTGACCGGAGAGGATATCCACCTCGAAGATCAGGTCGTTTTCCCGAATATCCACGATGGGCGGCGGCATCCGGCCGGCGGCCGGACCGGTCCGGTCAGTGAGACCTTCCAGGCTTCTCGCTTTTCCCTCGCTGCGTTCATAAATCGCGACCGGCTTGAATTCCTTCCGAAGGATGTCCAGGATCTCCCGGTGGAACCTCTCCACTCCGGCCGTGGAAAAGGAAACCGCCAGATAGGGGCCATAACGATCCACCACCAGCCCCGGGAGGCCATCCCCTTCGGCATTGATCAGGCGATAGGCATCCGTCCGCCCGGGCACCACCTTCTCCCTGAGCGCCCGGGCGTCAACAATCAGGCGCCGCAGGAAATTGCGATCTACCATAGATTCCGGGTCGTGGCTTAGACACCTGAAGGCAATATTCGTCAGGGGGTTGTAAAAACCCACCGCGAGCGGCGTCTCATCGGCCGTGACGGCCAGGACCAGTTCCCCCGGTTCCGGGCTTCCCTCGCAGCGCGCCACCGCCCCCGAGAACAGCCAGGGATGACCTTGCAGGAGGGATCTTTCCCTGCCGGGTTGTAAAAAAAGTCGGGGATATCTCGTCTTCACCGCTTCACCTCATCTGGCCTATTGACAGCCCCTTGCACCATGGGTTAAGTCTTTGGCCGAATCTAGCGGCAACCTCTGGAAAAAGCAAGAGCCGTCGCAAGGTAAACCGTTTAAAGTTTCTCAACGGGAGAAAAAATGTCAACAGCATCCGGTACGAACAACCCCGTCTTTGCGGTAATCATGGCCGGCGGGAGCGGGACCAGGTTCTGGCCTTACAGCCGGCGGCGGCGGCCCAAACACCTCCTCGAGATTTTCGGCGGAACGTCCCTCCTCCAGGAAACGGTCTCACGTCTGGGGCCGTTGATCCCTCCCGAGAGGATCCTGGTGGTTACCGCCCGGGAGCACGCCCGTGCGGTAATTTGCCAACTGCCCGAGTTGCCCGGGGAGAACATTATCATCGAGCCCGTGGGCCGCAATACCGCCCCCTGTATCGGCCTGGCCGCAGAATATATCCAAAGGCGGGCGAAAGATGCCATTATGGTGGCCCTGCCTGCGGATCAGCTCATAAACGACCGGGATGGTTTCCGCCGGACCCTCGCTTTCGCTATTGAGACGGCGATCCTTCATGAGAGCCTTATCACCATCGGTATGGAACCCACCGCCCCGGAAACAGGCTACGGCTATATCCAGACGGGCGAACTGGCTGAGGAGTCCAAGGGGAACAAAGCATACCAGGTCCGGGCCTTTCGGGAAAAGCCATCGCCCGCCCTGGCAAGGGAATTCCTTTCGCGGGGAGATCATCTCTGGAACAGCGGCATTTTTATCTGGCAGGTAAAGGTCATCCGTGAGGCGCTGAAAAAATATCTTCCCGCTCTCAGCCGGCTCCTGGGGAAGATCGGCCCCGCGATGGGAACGACAAAAGAAAAGAAGACCCTGGCCTCCTGCTATCGGCAGATGGAGGGAGTCTCCATCGACTATGGGGTGATGGAGAAGGCCGACAAGGTCCTGGTGATCCCGGGTGGATTCGATTGGCGTGATATGGGAAGCTGGGATGCCTTCTGGGAGCTGGCCGACAAGGACCCGCAGGGAAACGCCGTAAAGTCCGGGAATGAAATCGTCATTGACACCAAAAACTGTCTCGCCGTAAGTCCCGGGAAACTCGTCGCGCTGGTGGGCGTGGAGGATCTTTTGGTCGTCGAAACAAAAGACACCCTCCTTGTCTGCAAGCGGGGCCGGTCCCAGGAGATGAGAGCGGTGACAGACGCCCTGGCCGGCCAGGGGAAAAAGGAATATCTGTAAAGATATAGACAGTCTCAGCAATGTCCGGTCAGCTTTTTGCGTCATCCATAAATACCCTTTTGGCTCGGGATTTGTTCCACCACCCCCTTCAAGGGGGCCTTAGGAGGGGCACT
>JAXMLI010000350.1:0-14905 GCA_034368785.1 Smithellaceae bacterium
AGCAGCGGCATGGAGGCGGCGATTGTAAACTTTACCGAACCAGGCGATCGGGTGATCATCGGGTGCAATGGCTATTTCAGCGAAAGACTGTGCGAAATGGCGATCCTTTACGGGGCTGAGGTGATCAGGCTGGAGCGACCCTGGGGCGAGGTATTTACCGAAGAAGAGGTGGAAGGGGCGCTGAAAAGGGCAGGGAAGGTAAAGATGGTAGCACTGGTTCACGGGGAGACCTCCACGGGCGCCAGACAGCCCCTGGAAAATATGGCGGAGATTATTCATCGCCATGGCGCCCTGTTTATAATTGATTGCGTAACCACGTTGGGCGGACTGCCGGTGAAGGTTGACGAGTGGGGTGTCGATGTGGCTTACAGCGCCTCACAGAAATGCCTGGGCTGCCCCCCTGGGCTGTCGCCATTTACGGTGAGTGAACGGGCGAGGAAGGCGCTTTCCGAGCGGAAGGCCAAAATTCCCAATTGGTACCTCGATCTGACCATGCTCGAAAGATACTGGAACAGCGAACGGGTGTATCACCATACACCCTCAACTACCCTGCATTACGGCCTGCGGGAAGGCCTGCGGCTGGTCATGGAGGAAGGTCTGGAACAGCGCTGGGCTAGACATCAGAAAAACGCCGAGTACCTGTGGGCGAAACTTGATGAAATGGGGCTTGAGCTTCATGTCAAGAATCCGCATCGTCTGTCGGCGTTGACGACCGTCTGCATCCCTGCCGGGATAGAGGACCTGTCCGTCCGGAAAAAGCTCCTTAACGATTACAATATTGATATCTCGGGCGGATTCGGCCAGCTGAAGGGAAAAATATGGCGGGTTGGCCTGATGGGCTTTTCCTCTCGTCGTGAAAACGTGACCATGCTTACGGAAGCGCTGCGCGAGGTACTCTCCAAGGATTCATATCGGTGAACCTATAATCATACAGGAGGCGTATAATGAGGGTCCTGGTAAAGAAGGGAAAACTCTCTGAATTATCAAATGAAATTTCTGTCGTCCTTCATTTTGAGGGGGAAAAGGCGCCGCACAAGGCCGCCTCTGGTCTCGACAAGGCGACCGGAGGGCTGATCACAAGGGTGATCGAAAGCGGCGATTTCCCAGGGAAACGTTTTGAATCCCTTGTCTTGTTCAATCCTGAACAGAATGGTCCCAAAAGGATTATTCTGGTTGGCCTGGGCAAGAGCAAGGAGTTCAGCCTGGAGACCCTGCGGGGCGCTTATGCCAAAGCGGCCCAGCAGATCCGCCTGGTCGGCTTGAAGGAATTCTACGGATCAATCAGTTTTGGCGAGTCCGAGGACAATGTTTATTCGCCTGAGGCCCTCACGCAGGCGCTGGTTGAGGGAGTCATGCTCGGCCTGTATCAGTTCACCGTCTTTAAGACCGTGGATCGAGAGAATATCCGGGAAGTCAGCGAGTTTTATATAGTCGAAGATCGGGAAGACATTCTTAAGAGGGTGAAACAGACGGCCAAAGAAGCACAGATAATTGCCACGGGGGTCAACTATGCCAGAGATCTGATTTCCCACCCGGGCAATGAGATGACCCCTAAGGATCTGGCCGCCGAGGCCATGAACCTGGAGGCGTCGTCAAAACGACTGAAAACCAAGATCCTGGAAGCAAAAGATATGCAGGAACTCGGGATGAATGCCCTCCTGGGTGTGGCCAAGGGCAGCGATGAACCGCCCAAATTAATCATCATTGAATATCGTGGCGGAAAGAGAGGCGACCCTTGTGTTATGCTGGTAGGCAAGGGTTTGACCTTCGACAGCGGCGGCATTTCCCTGAAACCCGCCGAGAAAATGGACGAGATGAAATCCGACATGGCCGGCGGCGCTGCTGTGATGGGTGCGATAAAGGTAGCGGCGGAACTAGACCTGCCCTTGAATATTATCGCCCTCATCCCCGCGGTGGAAAATCTGCCCAGCGGCAAGGCCTACAAGCCGGGTGATATCCTGAAGACCCTGTCTAATCTCACGATCGAGGTGGTTAATACGGATGCCGAAGGACGTCTCATCCTTGCTGATGCGCTGGCCTATGCCCAAAGGTACCAGCCGAAGGCCATCATCGACCTGGCCACGCTGACCGGGGCCTGCGTGGTGGCCCTGGGCGACAACGTGGCGGGCCTGATGGGAAATAACGACGAGCTGAAGGGAAAGGTGAAGGCCGCGGCAGAGGCGACATCAGAGAAGGTATGGGAACTTCCGCTATGGGACGAGTACCTGGAGCTGATTAAAAGTGACGTGGCGGACTTTAAAAATTCCGGCGGCCGGCCGGCAGGCGCCATTAGCGCCGGTAGCTTGCTTAGTAAATTTGTCGGGACATATCCCTGGGTTCATCTCGATATCGCCGGTCCTGCCTGGGTAACCAAGGACAGACCCTACATCCCGAAAGGGGCCTCCGGTTTCGGCGTTCGTCTGCTCGTCCAGCTCCTCCGGGACTGGCCCATTGAACAATGATCAACAATCAATGATCAATGATCACTGGTAATTGATAATTGGTAATTAATAATTGGTAATTGATAATTGATCTCGCCACTGCTGGAAATAACGGGATTAAAGACCTGCTTCCACACCAAAAGGGGGATTGTCAAGGCCCTTGACGGGATAGATCTGGAACTTTTGCCCGGCGACACCCTGGGGATAGTAGGCGAATCCGGTTGTGGAAAGACGGTACTTGCCCAATCGATCATGCGGCTGGTGCCGACCCCGCCGGGAAGGATCGTTGCCGGAAGGATCTCCTTCAATGGCACCGATCTCCTGCGTATCAGGCCTCATGAGATGCGAGCGGTCCGGGGCCGTGAAATCTCCATGATCTTTCAGGAACCCATGACCTCCCTGAATCCGGTCTTTCGGATTGGGGATCAGGTGGGAGAGGTCCTGCGGATTCATAACGAAATATCGAGGCGAGATTCGCTGGATCAGGCGACAGAGCACCTCAGGCAGGTGGGCATCCCCTCACCTGAGACGCGTATCAGAGATTATCCTCATCAATTGAGCGGCGGTATGCGGCAACGGGTCATGATTGCCATGGCCCTGGCCTGCAAACCGAAACTCTTGATTGCCGACGAACCAACCACCGCCCTCGACGTGACCATCCAGGCCCAGATTCTCGAGCTGATAGATCGGATGAAGGGGGAAACAGGCGCCTCCGTGATCATGATTACCCATGATCTGGGGGTCATCGCCGAGACGGCCCGACAGGTGGCCGTCATGTACGCGGGTAAAGTCGTGGAATATGCCCTGGTGGATCAAATCTACTCCTCGCCCTTGCATCCCTATACAATGGGATTGTTACAGTCTATCCCCAGATTCGATAGTGAAACGCGAGATACAAGGCTCTGTCCCATCCCCGGCGTGGTCCCGAATTTGTACGAATTGCCGCGCGGATGCGCCTTCCAGGAACGCTGCCATGAGGTGATGGATATGTGCAAAGAGGAAATGCCGCAGCTGCTGCCCCACGGAACTGACCAGCTGGTTCGTTGCTGGAAATACCAATGAATTCTCACTCGCTACCCGAGGTACTTCTGGAAATAGGCAAGCTGAGGAAGGATTTCCCGGTTCAACGTGGTCTTCTCTCGCGTGTGCCGGCCGTTGTGCGGGCGGTGGATGGGGTTGATCTGCAAATTAGAACCGGAGAGACCCTCGGACTCGTAGGGGAAAGCGGTTGCGGGAAATCGACGCTGGGAAGGCTGATCGTACGTCTCCTTGCTCCCACGGAGGGAACAATCGAGTTTGAAGGACGGGATGTCGGTAAACTGGCCGGACGGCAGTTAAAAGACTATCGTCGGCAGGTGCAGATGATCTTTCAGGATCCCTATGCCTCCCTGAATCCCCGCAGAACGGCCGGTGACACCATTCGGGAGCCTCTTGTTGTACATGGCATCCAGAGGACGGACGGCGCCGAGGATTTTGTTGACAACCTGATCAGCCTGGTGGGAATAACAAAGGAACAGCTCGCAAGGTATCCTCATGAATTCAGCGGCGGCCAGCGGCAGCGTGTGGGTATTGCCCGTTCGCTGGTTCTCCGGCCGAAACTGGTCGTGACAGATGAACCGGTCTCCTCGCTTGACGTGTCAATCCAGGCCCAGATCCTTAATTTACTAAAGGATCTACAGAAACAGTTCGGGCTGACCTATCTTTTCATCACCCATGATCTGAGTGTCGTTCGCTACATGAGTAACCGGGTGGCAGTCATGTATCTTGGCAAGATTGTGGAACTGGCGGATAATGAGATGTTGTTTCAACATCCCCTTCATCCCTATACAAGAATCCTGCTGCAATCGGTTCCCCTTGCAAAACCCGGGCGGTTGAGGAAGTTTCTCCTGGCCGGTGAGATGCCCTCACCCTACAATCCGCCGCCTGGTTGCTCATTCCACACGCGCTGCCCCGAAGCGATGGATCTCTGTCGCGTCTGTCCGCCGGAACTAACCCGGAGAGGTGAAAATCATCGGGTAGCCTGTCACCTCTATTGATTGCAATTTGCGGCCAAAACACCATGGAATATGATTCCCTTCTGAAGGTCGGCCAGGGGAATGTGGGAAATAAAAATATTTAAAAAAAGACTTGATTTCCATAAAAGGTAATGCTAAGAGCCATCGGTAAGCCATACAAAGTACAGTGTCCACGGAGGCTGTAACTTGGTTGGCGCGGGGAGTAGAGTTATTTTGGTGCAGGCAAACATAGAAAGCAGAATACCACACGGGGCTACTAGGGGTTCTTGCCCGTGTGGTTTTTTTATTGCGTTCTCGCCTCACCGCGTATCAAATTTTTAGAAAGGAGGGAGTAATTTTGCCAGAAGGAAAAGTAAAGTGGTTCAATGAGAAAAAGGGGTTCGGCTTCATTGAGAACGATGAGGGCGGGGATGTGTTCGTTCACTTTAGCGCCATTCAGGGTAGTGGATTTAAGACCTTGTATGAGGGACAGAGAATCCGTTTCGACATCGAAAAGGGCGCAAAAGGCCCGAGTGCCGTTAACGTTCAGTCACTATAATTAAACTAACCAAAAAGATCGCCCGGCAGATGAAGATCTGTCGGGCCTTTTCATTTTTGACGACTTCGTAAAAAGTCCGGATGCTGCGTTGCGCTTCATCCCTCCCCCGCCTTCGCGGGGGCAGGCTTGCGGCGTTTTCCGGGGACACGTTCCGATCCCTTTAGGCTTCCGGAACAAGCCCCCTCCCCCGACGCCTCATTCCTCAGGATTTGCGCGCCTTGCCTGCGGCCTTTTTACAAAGCCGTCCCCAAATCATCGGCTTTTACGACTTTTTACGAGTTCGTCATTTTAAGTCACGCACGTTTTGTTTTCAAAATAGCCTGCCAGTGATCCATCTCAAGAAATGAGCCCGCCACGTTTTTTTCCATTTCTTCAAACAGAGGGAAGGGCAATGACATTGTCATAAGATTATCGCCGATTGTCTTTCGGAGAAAAAGTCGGGCAGAAATATCCGAAAGTCCCAATACCGCCCTGGGCAGGTCTTTGAGGGCCTCTTCATAGGGGTATATTCCGATTGTCTGGCACCCGGCGGCAAAGGGTGTTACGACGTTTTCATTAGAATCCCGACCATAATTGGCCAGAACGATCAGTGCCGACAACTGGTCGGGATCGGCAAGAAAGATTACCACCTTCGGTATTTCCCTTTCACCGTCAATCTCCCCGAGCGGTTTGAATATGACATATTTACAGGGGATCGTGGTGATAGGAAGACCCTGGATAAATTTTCTCACCTGTTCCGGGGTTTTGATATAACGCTCCCCGGTAAGGAAGGCGTTATGCACAGCATCGCTCATGAAGGGTCTCGCCATTTCGGCAACCTGTCGTCCCTTGGCCCAGTTACTGTTGCCGGTGGAAAGGAAATAGCAGAAACAATCTTCACTGCCCGGAAAGATTTTGTATTGGTTTCCAAAGCCCATGCCAACCCCGCCTCCCGGACAGCCAACCGTTTCGGCATCACATAAGGCGGTCCGGCCCTGGAGGGCAGCGGCCAGGAGCCACATCACACATCCCCAGCGGCCGGGCCGGAATTGCACCGAACCCGCCGGTTTTTCGTCAGACCACAGGAGAGCGACCGGTTCATGCTGGCAGTTGATGGCACGGGCGATAGCGCTTTCCATAGGGATTCCTCGACTTAGCTGGCGCGTTTTCTGAGGTTGGTAACGGATTCACCACCCAGACCCCAGTTGTCTGTCTCCACTTCATCGATGATCACAAAAGTGGTCTTGGGATTTTTGCCGAGTACATCAACGAGAAGTTGCGTGACACCGGCGATCAACTGTTCCTTCTTTGCGGTGGTGGCGCCTTCCTTGGTTATCCTGATGTTTACGTAGGGCATGTGGCCTCCTTTCGAAATAGGAATTAACTAATTAAAACGAGGTCCGGTCACCTGACTTCAATGAGTAAATAGAGACTGCCTCGCGCCAAGTCAAGGATATTTTTTGCTGACAGGCTGAATTACTTGCATCTAAGTCGGCAATTAGATATTCTCGAACAGCTTTTTGCGTGGCCGCAAATTAAGAGGGGGGCAGAACATGCCAGACGGGTATAACGGTAGGATATTAAGGGTGGACTTGACTTCCGGTACGATCAGCGTCGAAGGGCCCGACGAGATCGTTTATCGCACCTATTTTGGAGGCGGCGGACTGGCCTCATACTATCTTCTCAGAGAACTCAAACCCGGCATTGATCCCCTGTCGCCCGACAATATCCTAATATTTGCCTCTTCGGTGATTTCCGGTGCGCCAATTGCCGGGATGGTCCGCTTCACTGTGGCGGCAAAATCTCCGCTTACGTACGGTTATGGCGAGGCGGAGGCAGGGGGCTTCTGGGGTCCGGAATTAAAATTTGCCGGATTTGACGCGGTGATCATCACGGGAAAGGCGGATAAGCCTTCCTACCTCTGGATCAACGATGGGTGTGCCGAGATCAGACCGGCGCAGAATATCTGGGGGCTCGAGACGGGACCGGCCCAGGAGCGGATCAGAGAGGAGGTCGGGGATAAACGGGCCAGGGTTGCCCTCATCGGACCGGCCGGAGAAAACCTGGTGCGCTATGCCTGTGTGGTGAACGAACTAAGACACGCCAATGGCCGGACCGGGATGGGCGCGGTGATGGGGTCTAAAAACCTTAAGGCCATTGCCGTCCGGGGAACGAAAAGACTGGATATTCATGACCCGGAAAAGTTACGGAAGCTTTCCCTGGCCCTGGCGGAAGAGATCGGCCGGCATGGACCGAACAAGGTACTCAGGAAGCTGGGAACGCCCAATATCGTGCTTGTATTGAATAACCAGGGTATCCTGCCAACCAGGAACTTCCGCACAGGTTTCTTCAAGGGGGCGGAAAATATCAGTGGCGAGAGGATGTTCGAGACGATTCTGAAGGGCGGTGGAAGCTGCTATGCCTGTGCCGTACGCTGCAAAAGGGATGTGGAGATTCCCTCCGGTCCTTATAAAACCTCGAGCAATTACGGCGGACCTGAATATGAAACCCTGAGTTCACTGGGTTCTCTCCTTTGTATTGACGACATGGAGGCCATTGCCAAGGGGAATGAGTTGTGCAACCGCTATACCCTCGATACAATTTCCACTGGCGTGGCGATCGGCTTCGCGATGGAGTGTTACGAGAAGGGCATTATTACAAGCGTTGATACCGGGGGCCTCGAGTTCAAATTCGGAAATCCCGAGGCGATGCTCCGGGGGATCGAGTGGATTGCCTTCCGCAAGAACGGACTGGGCGATCTTCTGGCTGATGGTGTCAAAATCGCGGCTGCCAGGCTTGGCAAGGGGTCGGAGGCCTTTGCCCTGCACATAAAGGGGCAGGAATTGCCCATGCATGATCCACGAGGAAAGACGGGGCAGGGCTTAAGTTTCGCCGTTTCACCCACGGGCGCGGACCATGTGCGGGCGCCCCATGATACACCCTTTCAGGCCGCCGGTCCGAATATGGAACGCCTTGCCCTCCTGGGCCTGCTGGAACCGGTGGCTGGTCGGGAAATGGGCCCGCGTAAGGTGCGCAACTTCGTTTATCTGCATTTCATCTGGTCCCTCTACGAATCCCTGGGCGTTTGCAACTTTGTGGCCGGTCCGGTTTGGGCGTTGACTATGCCCAGGCTTGTGGAGGTGGTTCAAGCGGTGACGGGCTGGGAAACGAGCATCTGGGAACTGATGAAGGTCGGGGAGAGGACTGTGAATATGGCCCGGGTCTTCAACCTCAGGGAGGGTTTCGGACGCAAGGACGACATGTTGCCCGATCGCCTCTTCGAACCACTGGAAGGCGGCGCGCTGCAAGGCCTGGGCCTTGATCGCGAGGAGTTTGAAGATCTCCTGACCCTTTACTATGAAGCCATGGGCTGGGATCCGAAAGATGGTGTGCCCACAAGAGGGAAACTGGCCGAGCAGAATCTGTTCTGGCTTGATGAATTTGTCAGGGATAGACGCTAACAACGCAGGTGTTATCGCCTGAAGGAGCTAAAACATCTTCAAAAAGCCTTCAGCCTTCAGTTTGACTGCCTGAGTAGTTACGTTAATTATTCGTTTCTTGACTTTACCTTTTTTTTTGTGCTAGTGGGACAGATCGTTTTCAAAAAAAGCCATTAAGGAGATGTCCGCCGTGGGCCAGATGCCCGATAGCTACACCGTCCTTATTCTTCCCAAGGAAAGAAGTTCAGCTAAAAAGTTTTCCGTATCGCGGCCGATACTGGTGCTTTCTGGCGTTGTTTTGTCTTTTTTAACCCTTTTTCTTCTTTACCTTGCCTATGATTATATAAATATTAAAAGAACTCACGCTGAACTCTACCGTATGCAAACGCTGGTTAAAGAACAGCAGGCTCTGATTGATGGTCTGATTACCAAAGTTGATGGCTTTTCGACCCGTCTCCAAGAGCTGAAACAGTTTGACCGGAAGATCAGGATCATGGCCAACATCGAGAAGGGCAAGGAAAGGGAACAACTGCTCGGGCAGGGCGGTCCCTTGCGGGAAGACAGACGCCTCAGGGACCAGTTCAAGGCCGATCATAAGGAACTCCTCTCTGGCATGAACCGTGAAGTTGACCGGATGGCCGGCGAGGCCACACTCCGCGAGACCAGCCTGTCAGAAATCGTCGACTTCTTCAAGGAACAGCAGTTAATCTGGGCCTCTACGCCTTCACGCTGGCCCGTTACAGGCTGGGTAACATCGGAATTTGGTTATAGGGCGTCCCCCTTCACCGGTTCCCGGGAACTTCATACAGGACTGGACATCGCCACCAGGCTCGGCAGAGAAGTAGCCGCGCCGGCGGACGGGATCGTAGTGGAAACAGGATATCGGGCGGATTTAGGTAATTTTGTGAAGATTGATCACGGGCGTGGTTTCTCAACCCAGTATGGCCATCTTCTGAAGATCAATCTGAAGGAAGGGACCCCGGTAAAGAGAGGCCGGTCTATCGGACTGGTAGGCAATTCCGGGCAAAGCACGGGTCCTCATCTTCATTACTCGGTGTTTGTCAACGGGGTGGTGGTAAATCCAAGGAAGTACCTGAATTGAAGGTAGATAGCCTGAAGTCTGAAGGTTTTTAATAATTTCTGCCTTCGGTCTATCTACCATGAGCAGTTATAACGCCGGTATTCAATACCGGTTTTTTTTCGGATGGCAGGTATGTTCAATTATATTTTGAAGAAAATGGTAGGCAGTAAAAATGAGCGCGAGTTGAAGAGACTCTCGGTGATGCTTAAAGAAATAAACGATCTGGAACCACAGATGATATCTTTGAGCGATGGTGACTTGCTGGCTAAGACGGCTTACTTCCGGGAAAAACTGTCCGGGGGTTCAACTCTGGATGACATCCTGGTCGAGAGCTTCGCCGTCGTCAGAGAAGCCGCTCGCAGGACTGTCTCGATGAGACCCTTCGATGTCCAGATCATCGGGGGCATTGTACTTCACGAGGGCAGGATTGCCGAGATGAAGACAGGAGAAGGGAAAACCCTCGCCGCCACCCTTCCCCTGTATCTCAACGCCCTTTGCGGAAAGGGCGCACATCTGGTTACAGTAAACGACTATCTGGCGAAAAGAGACTCGGCCTGGATGGGTCCTATTTACCAGTTCCTGGGTCTCACCATCGGGGTAATCGTTCCCGGGATGGACGACAGCCAGCGGCGCGACGCCTATCACGCCGATATCTCCTACGGCACGAACAACGAGTTCGGATTCGACTATCTGCGCGACAATATGAAGTTCGATCTCGGGGACTATGTGCAGCGGGAATTCAACTTCGCCATTGTAGATGAAGTCGACAGCATCCTGATCGATGAGGCCCGGACCCCTCTTATTATCTCCGGTCCGTCAGAAGAATCGACGGATAAATACTACCGCATAAACCAGATAATCCCCCGCCTGAAAAAGGACACAGACTATACGGTTGATGAGAAAAGCAGGACGGTTGTCCTTACCGAGGAGGGCATCGCCCGGGTGGAGAGCCTGCTCAAAATTCAAAATCTTTTTGAGCCGAAGAATATCGACATCCTCCACCACGTAAACCAGGCCCTCAAGGCCCACACCCTTTTCCGGCGCGATGTGGACTACCTCGTTCAAGATGGGCAGGTCATCATCGTCGATGAGTTTACCGGCCGGGTCATGACGGGCAGACGTTACAGCGATGGACTGCACCAGGCCCTGGAGGCAAAGGAAAATGTCAAAATAGAGAGAGAAAACCAAACCCTGGCCTCGATTACCTTTCAGAACTATTTCCGCATGTACGACAAACTGGCCGGGATGACCGGAACGGCCGACACGGAGGCGATAGAATTCAAGAAAATCTATAACCTCGAAGTGGTGGTTATCCCGCCTAATAAATCCATGATTCGAGAAGATCACACGGATGTGATTTACAAAACGGAAAGGGAGAAGTTCCTGGCCGCCCTGGAGGAGATCAAGGAACTCAATAAACAGGGCAGACCGGTCCTGGTGGGAACCATCTCCATCGAGAAGTCGGAACTCCTGAGCAGGTATCTCACCCGGGCGGGAGTCAAACATCATGTCCTGAACGCCAAGCACCACGAGAAAGAGGCGGAAATAATCGCCCAGGCGGGACAGGCCAAAATGGTGACTATTTCGACCAACATGGCCGGCCGCGGAACAGATATTAAACTTGGCGATGGCGTAGCGGCCCTGGGCGGCCTGCACATTCTCGGTACGGAGCGGCATGAAAGTCGCAGAATAGACAATCAGCTTCGCGGTCGTTCCGGACGACAGGGAGATATGGGTTCTTCGCGGTTCTATCTTTCCCTGGAGGATGATCTCCTCCGGATCTTTGGTGGTGAAAGGATAGCCACCATCATGGACAGGATAGGGATAGAAGAGGGACAGCCGATTGAGCATAAACTGATTTCCCGGGCCATAGAGAATGCCCAGCGCCGGGTCGAGGGCCACAACTTCGATATCCGCAAGCACATTCTGGAATATGACGATGTGATGAACCGCCAGCGGAAGGTGATCTATGAACAGAGAAAGAAGGTACTGCGCGGCGGTGAGGAATCATGGTCAGACCTGAATGATATGCTCGCCGAACTGGTGGAAGAGCTGGTCCCGCAGTATGTCGATGAAAAGTCCCGCCCGGAAGACTGGAACCTAAAAGGTCTTGATGATGCCATCTTCAGACAGTTTTCCCTCCGGTTGGATATCGCGGAGACCGCGCTGAGCCTCAAAAGTGGGACCATCGAGGAAAGAATCAGGGAGGGTGTTCTCACGCATCTCCAGTCGAAGGAAGAGGAGTTCGGCAAGTCCGTCATGGATTACCTGTTGAAGGTGATCATGCTGCAATCCATTGACGGCCGCTGGAAAGACCATCTTCTGGCCATGGATCATCTGAAAGAGGGGATTGGTCTCCGGGGGTATGCCCAGAAGGATCCGGTGCGGGAGTACCAGAAGGAAGGCTACGAGATGTTTATGGACATGATCTCCCGGGTCAAGAACGATACCCTTGAGAAGCTTTGTGCCGTAAGAATTCAGAGGGAAGAAGAGATAGACCAGATTCGCGCTGCCGAAAAGCAGGAATATGTCCTGTCCCGGGGTGAAACCAGGGAGGCGCCCTCTACGGTAAAGCGGGAAGGAACCAAGGTGGGCAGGAACGATCCCTGTCCCTGCGGAAGCGGGAAGAAGTACAAGAAATGCTGCGATCCCACCAAGGCGGGAGGTGGATGATGGAATGTTTTGATCCGGAAAAATACCGTGTCCCCGGGATTCTTGGTAATGGAATCAGCGTTGGAATCAAAAAGAACGGCGGGAAAGATCTGGCCCTGATCTATTCCGAAAGGCCTGCCGTCGCTGATGGCGTATTTACCACTAATGTGTTTAAAGCGGCGCCGGTATTGCTGGATATCGAGAGGATCAAGAAAGGACAAGCCCAGGCGATCCTGATCAACAGCGGGAATGCCAACGCCGCGACGGGTGATGAAGGTTACGCCAGCGCCCGGGCAATGTCCAAATTCGCCGCTGAGCAAATGGGTATTAATGATGATCTGGTTATGGTCAGTTCCACCGGGGTAATCGGAGAGCCGCTGCCGCTGGGAAAAATAAGGGATGGCATGGAGAGGCTCGTCCAGGGCCTCCATCCCCGGGGACTGGTCCAGGTCCAGGAGGCCATCATGACCACGGACCGCTTCCCCAAGATGGTCCTGCAAAAGACGCATATCGGGGAGAAGGAGATCACCATCTGCGGGCTCGCCAAAGGCGCCGGGATGATTGAGCCAAACATGGCCACCATGTTGTCCTACATTCTCACCGATGTCGCCATAGACCAGGGTCTCCTCAAACGGATATTCAGACAGGGCGTGGAAAAAACATACAATGCCATCAGCGTTGATGGCTGCATGAGTACCAACGATACGGTGCTGATCATGGCAAATGGGTATGCCGGGAACAGAACCATTTCGTCAATGGGAAGGGATGCCCTTGAATTCAGGGAAAAACTTTATCTTGTCATGTCCGAACTTTCCAAGTCTATTGTACGGGATGGGGAGGGCGCGACAAAGGTCATTCAAATTATCATAAGAAACGCCCGTTCGAGGAAGGAGGCGAAGAGCCTCGCCTATGCCATTGCCAACTCTAATCTGGTCAAAACCGCCTTTTATGGTGGCGATCCCAACTGGGGTAGAATCATCTCAGCCGTGGGCTCGATTGGGATAGATCTGCCGGCAATCATGGTAGAAGTCGCCCTCGAAGGGATTCCGATCTTCCGTGCAGGGAAGGGTATTGCGGAAAATGAAGAGCGCATCGCGGCCATCATGAGTCGGGATGAAATTAAGGTCGAACTAAATGTGAACATGGGCGACAAGGGATTTTCCATGTTTACTTCGGATCTGACATTTGATTACGTGAAGATAAATTCCCACTACCGGACGTGAACGGCCCTGGGTCGGGGGTCAGGGGCCAGGGGTCAGGGAAATCTGACCGATTGGACAGGTCCGACTGATCCGTCGAATAAATATTCTTGCAGCCTGAACCCCGAACCCTGAACCCTCATCCCTGAAAATCCCGCCTGTTTTTGCCTTGATAAAATAAATGTTTTATGTTAATAGCCTGCCCACTTCACACATCCCTCGGACTGCGGTGTGTTGCTTATTCGTAAGTCTTGCCGTTTCTTTAAGCCGGGGATGGAGGAAAAAACACAAAAAAAAGGAGAAGCACCATGGCAAACATTTCAATGAAGTCTCTACTGGAAGCGGGCGTCCATTTCGGTCATCAAACCAATAAATGGAACCCGAAAATGAAACCATTCATCTTCGGTGCCAGAAACAACATCTACATCATCGATCTGCAGCAGACCGTGGGTCTCTTTCAGACGGCTTATAATTTTGTCGTCGATATGGTCGCGGGCAACAACAAACTCCTCTTTGTGGGCACGAAAAAGCAGTCTCAGGAGTCCATAGTTGAAGAGGCAAATCGCTGCGGGATGCCTTATGTCAGTCAACGCTGGTTAGGAGGGATGCTGACAAATTTTGTGACCATCAAGAAGAGGATTGATCGACTCAACAGCCTGGACCGGATGTTTAACGACGAGAGTATCAGGGCCTTTCCCAAGAAGGAAATATTAACGCTTCAGCGTGAAAAGGATAAACTCCAGAATATACTCGGCGGGATAAGGGAGATGGAAGAACTGCCGGGCGGTCTTTTCATAGTTGACCCCAAACGTGAGGCCATAACCGTTCAGGAGGCGCGAAAACTCAAGATTCCCATCGTAGCCATTGTGGATACAAATTGCGATCCCGATGAGATTGATTACATCATTCCGGGCAACGATGATGCCATCCGGGCGATAAAACTATTCACCTCTAATTTCGCCGACGCGGTCCTGGAAGGAAAGATGAAAAGAGAGGAAAGTATAATCGCCGAGACTGACAAAGAGCGAGGGGTAGATTTCAGCGCTAATGTTGGTGTGCAGGATAACTTTGATGTCCCGGAAAGTGTCGAATCAAAAGAAGCAATGCCGGGGTCTGAAAAGTAACTGCCACGACTTGCGAAACTGTTATGATATAAAGATTTTTCGGAGGAATATAATTGGAAATCACATCGAGTATGGTTAAGGAACTGAGGGAAAAAACCGGAACGGGCATGATGGACTGCAAAGAGGCCCTGATCGCCTCCGGCGGCGATATGGAGAAGGCGATTGATTATTTGAGAAAGAAGGGCATGTCCGCCGCGACTAAGAGATCGTCCAAGGCTGCCAAAGAGGGTACCGTCTCCACCTATATCCACATGGGCGGAAAAATAGGGGTTATGGTGGAATTGAATTGCGAAACCGATTTTGTGGCCAAGACAGAGAACTTTCAAGCAATGGCCAAAGACCTGGCCATGCATGTCGCCGCATTCAATCCCACCTATGTGAGATCGGAAGAAATACCGGCAGAGATTCTCGAAAGGGAAAAGGCGATCTACCGGGA
>JAXMLI010000351.1:0-12928 GCA_034368785.1 Smithellaceae bacterium
ACCCGATCAAGAATGGTATTTATGGACGTTGCAAAAGGCTAGACATTGCTGGCATTTACAACGAGGATACGATGGTCATTCCTGGATTCCGGATCAAGACCGGAATGACACTGTTGCTTTTGTGCTTCGCGGCGCCCCGCAGGGATGAGGGTTTAGTATCTGATCAGTTAAGTTTTACCGTCATTCGCGTTAATTTATCATAGCTGATTTTAACCGCCTGTTCCCCGACGGCATAAGGACCAACCTGATATTCCGGGAAGGTGATGATCAGCTCTTTATCGCTCAGATTAAAAATCTTATAATTCGCCAGAGTCGGCGCCGTTCCCTTTCCGACCCAATCCTTATCCCGGGCCAGCTCCGGCCTGCCTAGCAATTCTTTCTCGCAGTAATCGGAGATAAAATTTAAATATTCAGCGCCAGGTTCAAAGAGCTGAGGCAATGTGAGATTTCCCCCATTGTTGAGATCGAAGTTCAGAACATTAAGCCAATGCTGGGGATGCGCGGCCCCGGCGTACATTACCTCGGTCCTGTATATTATGCTCAGATAATTATCGGTTATTCCAATCACTTCGTATTGTCCGGAGATGCTGTTCTTAAAACTGCCGAAGGGCTTATTCTTTCCTTTTAAGAACGTGGTTTTCTTTTCGTCAATCACCGCTTTTATCTGTCTGTTTATCGACTGCCGAATATCAGAGTCCAACCCTTTCACCTCAGGGTAAACTATCTCGAGCAGATAGTCATCGGCCTTCTCCTTAGTCTTCAGGGATAAGATATTTACCGGCTCCCCATTCACCGCAATCTCGATCTCATATTTGTCACTCGCCTTCCCTTTCCCTTCCCAAACACGGTAATATAACAGGCGGATGTTCGCCTTGCCCCTTTTCACCGCCTTTATCTCCCACCACCTCGTGCCGCCGGCGCCAATTAATTTCTTGGCAGAGGGATTATAATCGGAGTTAACAACTTTAAAATTATTCTGGTCAAGCACATCAACGTGCCAGTCGAAGCCGGTGGAGGGGTTTGAGGGAAGTTCTATGCGGAAAGATTGACCGGTGGCGATAGAAAACGCTTTCCCGCTGTCTTCCCCCCTAAATACCTTTGACTGAACACAACCAATCCACAGCAGGAGTACGCAAGAAATAATCAAAACCTTCTTCATGGAATAGCCAGCTCCCTTCTATTTAATCAACGTCCCGGGCAGTTCCCTATTAACTATACTTCACCTCGCCCGGTCCAGACCCCGGCGGCCGGCAAGATCATACCGCCGGTAAAATACCCTTTTTAGAAACTCCGCGGAACCCAGGTACATAAGCACGATCAGCCCCATGAGTCCCAGAAAGAGGGGCGGAAGCGGCACCAGGCCGAATAGCTGACCGAGAGGCGTGTAAACCAGCAGGGTAGCTCCGATCACCACAATCACGGTCCCCAGCGAAAGGGCGGTGGACGGACGACTCCGCCAGCAGGGACCCCGGGTGCGAACCACCAGCACCACAAGCGAGGCCGACACGACAGATTCGACAAACCAGCCGCTGCGAAACATCTCCGGGGAGGCCTTAAGAATGAAGAACAACAGGCCGAAGGTCAGGTAGTCAAACACGGAACTGAGCAAGCCGAACCGGAGCATGAAGTCGCGAATGAATTTCACATTCCAGCGTTGAGGACGCTTAAGCGAATCGGCATCCACCCGGTCTGTGGCGATGGCCATTTCCGGCAAGTCTGTCAGCAGGTTGGTGAGCAGGATCTGCTTGGGGAGCAGGGGGAGGAAGGGCAGAAAAAGCGAGGCGCCGGCCATGCTGAACATGTTGCCGAAGTTTGCGCTGGTGGCCATGAACACGTACTTCATGGTGTTGGCAAAGGTCCTGCGGCCCTCTTGTATGCCGGCGGCAAGTACGGCCAGGTCCGGCTCGAGCAAAACGATGTCGGCAGCCTCCTTCGCCACGTCCGCAGCGCCCTGCACGGACAGACCGACATCTGCGGCGTGCAGCGCGGGGGCATCGTTGATGCCGTCGCCCAGGTAGCCCACCACGTGCCCTGCCTTGCGGAGGGCGCGGATGATGCGCTCCTTCTGGTTCGGTTCGACCTCGGCAAAAATGTCCGTATCCTGAGCCAACCGCGGCAGGGCAGCGTCGCTGACTTGTCGCAGTTCCTCTCCGCTGATGATCCGCGCGTCACCCAGGCCGATCTGCCCGGCGACTGACCGCGCCACCAGCTGATTGTCCCCGGTAATCACCTTAAGGGCGACGCCCAGACCCGCGAGTTCCTGGATCGTGGCCGCAATCCCCGCTTTCGGTGGGTCGGCGAAGAGCAGAAAGCCGACGAATGTGAGGTCTGTCTCATCCTCTCGCCCGATTGCGGCGCGATCGGGCAGTGACCTTGCCGCGATCCCCAGCGTCCGCAGCCCGCGGGCGCTGAAGGCGGCATAGCGAGCGCGGATCGCCTTTTCCTGTTCCCCCAGGGGAACTATCCGGCCATCGTTCAGTTCCACCGTCGTGCACACGGCGAGCACCTGGGAGAGAGCCCCCTTGGTTACCAGCACGGGTTGACCATCTATCGCCGCGAGTACGCTAAGTCGCTTGCGCTTGAAGTCATAGGGTATCTCGTCCAGGCCAGAGGCGCCGGATGTCGAATTGCCGGCTGCCGTCATGATCGCGTCATCGATAGGATTGTGAAAACCACTCTGGAAGGTCGCATTGATGGCCGCCAGCCGCAGCGTTCGCTCGCTTGTATTTCCTTCGAGATCCAGGGCGCCCTCCAGTCGGACCCTGCCTTCCGTAAGCGTACCCGTCTTATCGGAACAGAGAACATCCATGCTGCCGAAATTCTCGATCGAAACGAGTCGCTTGACAATGACCTTTTTCGCCGCCATCCGGCGGGCGCCGCTGGCCAGATTCACGCTGATGATTGCCGGCAGCAATTCCGGGGTCAGCCCGACCGCGAGCGCCAGCGCGAACAGGAAGGAGTCCAATGCCGACCTTTCGAGATAGACGTTGAAGGCAAAGATGAGGATCAGGAGGATCAGGGTCACGCGAACCAGGAGGAGGCCAAACTGGCGGACCCCGCGCTCGAAATCCGTTTCCTCCGGGCCAACGCGCAGGCGCTGGGCAATCGTACCGAACTGGGTGTGGCGACCCGTCTGTACGACAAGCGCCCGCCCGGTCCCGCTGACCACATGGGTGCCCTGGAACAGGGCGTTTGTACGGCGGGCAAGCGGTGTGTCTGCGGGCAGATCGCCCACGATTTTCTCCACGGGAAAGGTCTCCCCGGTCAGGGTAGCCTCATCCACGAACAGGTCCCGTGAAGTCAGCAAACGGCAGTCTGCAGGCACGCCCGATCCTGCGGAAAGAAGAACGACATCGCCCGGCGCCACCTCTGCGAGCGGTATCCTGGCCGCCACGCCGTCCCGCACCACTTCGGCCTGTAACTCTACTATCCGCTGGAGGCTTTCGACGGCGGTCGCGGCGCGGTACTCCTGCCAGAAACCAAGCAACCCGCTCGCGGCAACGATAAAGAGGATGATGAACCCATCGGTCGCGTCGTGCAACACAAACGACAGAATCGCCGCGGCAATGAGGATTATTACGATCGGCGAACTTAGCTGCCGCCACAGCAGGGGAAAAACCAGCGAGGGTTCCCCGCCCTTGAGGGTATTGGCGCCGTAGCGTTTCAGCCGCGCCGCGGCCTCGTCCTTGCTGAGCCCGTCAGTCGCTGAGCCGAGGTCTCGGGCTACGTCTTCAGCGCTTCCCGACCACCAGGCAGAGATATTTACGTCTTTGAGATTCATGAGAAATTCTCCGTCCGCTTCCCACAGGGAACGCAGGCGCCATGACCGCCACGCTTATTATACAAATAAGCGCCCCCCGGCAACTCCCGCAAAACCTCGGCGTGAAAAGATTCAGTCTGGAGTGGCCGAGTTAAGACAAATATTGCCTGCCCTCGAGTTTCTTGCAAAACTCCCGCGGACGCGACGGAGCGCGTCCCTCCAGTCCCCCAAATATGTCATTTTCGCCGCCTTTTGGAGGGCCAGGCTCCGTCCTGGCCGTCTTTACCGTACGTCTTGCAATTGGCTCCCCGTGTAACTGAATCTTTACCCTCGGCGTCTCCGTTTTTTACCGCTCCGTCGTCGCCAGTTTCAGCGCCAGTCCCACAAAAACAGTCCCGGCTACCATATTCATAATCCGCTGGGTTCGTGGGGACCGATTGAACCACTTACCCAGCGTACCCGCCAGGAAGGCGATGCCCCCGAAAACCAGGATCGTCGCCAGGATAAACACGCCGCCCAGCAGCAGAATCTGCAGTGATACAGGACCCCGCAGCGGATCGGCAAATTGGGGCAGAAAGGCCAGAAAGAAGATCGAAACCTTGGGATTGGCAATGTTCATGATGATGCCGCGAGAATAGAGTTTCCGGAAACCTGCCTCTCCGTCCGGCTTCAGCTGGATTTTTGTCGCGGAGCTGCGAAAGGCGAGCCAGGCTAGGTAGAGAAGATAACCGGCGCCCAGGTATTTGAGGACAGAGAAGGCAAGTGCGGAGGTTTTGATAATGACCGCGACCCCCAGGGCCACGGCCATGCTGTGCACGATCAGCCCCGTACACAACCCGAGCATGATCGCGAGGCCCGCGCCCCTCCCGCGCAGGGCCGATTGCGTCAGGACGAAGATGTTGTCCGGACCCGGCGCCAGGGCAAGTAAAACAGAGGCGCTGAAGAATGTTATCAGGGTTTCCAGGGGGATCATATTTTCTCTCGCTTCTAGTCGGAGTGCAGGGCCTCCCTATCCTTAGCAGGTTACAAGGGGGCACGAAGTCTATAGTCCCGATAGTATAGAAAATCAAGGCGGTAATGTTGCCTATTATTGATGACCTCGGAAGAAGTCCCGAAACCACCATTTTGTCATTCCGGACTTGATCCGGAATCCAGTGTTTTCAGTTAACTGGTTCCGGGTTTTCACCGGGACAACGTCTGGATTCCGGCCTTCGCCGGAATGACGATTGGGGGAGTTTTACCGCTTCATCTTTTTTGGGTAGTACCCCAAGCCAGGAAATAACGTGCCCTTTTTTTGTTCTTGCATCTTCCGCTCGTTAACTCTAGATACCTCTCTGAGATTGCCTGGAATTGCTTGAGGCTATCCGGCTGATTCAGCAAGGGGTGATTTTAAGGAGGAGACCTTGGAAAACAATCATATTCTTTTATTTGCGGCGATCCTGGTAGCGATTGCCCTTGCCCTCCTGTGGCATCGGGGCCGCAGGACCTATGAGCGGGGGAAGGCGGAGTCTGCCCTGGAACACGCGGCCATCGCGGAGCGTCTCCACCAGCGCGAGGAACAGCTACAAGCGGCCAGGGAGCTGCTGGAGCGGGAAAAAACAGCTTTGGAGAAACAGCGGGAAGAAAACACCCTGCTCAAGATGAAGCAGGCTGAGCTGGAAACCAGTATTGCGGAACAGCAGAAGGCCGCGCAGGCGAAGCTGGTCCTCCTGGAAGAGGCCAAAGAGCGACTGGGTGACGCCTTCAAGGCCCTTTCCGCCGAGGCCCTCCGGGTCAATAATCAGGCCTTTATCGATCAGGCGAAGCTTACCCTGGAGAAGTACCAGGAATCGGCAGTCGTGGATTTAAAGACGCGGCAGAAGGCGATTGATGATCTGGTGCAGCCCCTGCGGGAATCCCTGACCCGGGTGGATGGCTCAATCGCCGAGATGGAAAAGACCCGGACCGGCGCCTTTGCCACCCTCACCGAGCAGATCCGAAGTCTGGGGTCCGCCGGCGAGCAGCTCCAGCGGGAAACCTCCAACCTCGTCAAGGCCCTTAAAATGCCAACCGTCCGGGGGAAGTGGGGGGAGCTCCAGTTGCTCCGAGCGGTGGAACTGGCCGGTTTGGTAGAGCATTGCGATTTTGTGGTGCAGGAATCCCGGGAGGCCGAGGATAAGAAACTCCGGCCGGACATGATCATCAAGCTGCCGGGCAATCTTAACATCGTGGTGGATGCCAAGGCGCCGATCATGGCCTACCTGGAATCGCTCGAACAGGAGGATGAGGGCGCCAGGCGGGAAAAACTCCGCCATCATGCCCGCCAGCTCAGGACCCACATAAATAATCTGAGTTCCAAACAGTACTTCGCCCAATGCGAGCCTACGCCGGAATTTGTCGTCCTCTTCCTGCCGGGAGAATCCTTCTTCAGCGCCGCCCTGTCCCAGGAACCCGATATAATTGAATACGGCGTCGAGCGAAAGGTAATCCTCGCCACGCCCACCACCCTGATCGCCCTCTTGAAGCTGATCTCCTATTCCTGGCGTCAGGAACAGCTGACCAAGAACGCGGAGGAGGTGAGACTTTTGGGGAGGGAGTTGTACGAACGGATTCAGACGATGATTGAGCATTTTTCCGGCCTGGGAAAATCCCTGGACCGGGCGGTGGATCATTACAACAAGGCCATGGGGTCCCTCGATAGCCGGGTTCTGGTGAGCGCCCGGAAATTCAAGGAACTGGGCGCCGCCGCCGGCGAGGATCTGGAGACACCCCCGTTGATTGAACGGTCGGTGAGAGAGTAAATATTGACGACTTCGCAAAAAGTCTTTGGCTGGTTCAATCTTGCAGATTCAACCGAAACATTAATTATCGGTTCAGGCTGCAAGCCTGAACCAGCAAGAGCTTCCTTGTATTCCAAGGTAATCGGGGGACCGGTCAAAGTGCAAGCGGAAAACAGAATCAGAATCTTGCAAGACAAGCTATTGGAAGGAGAATTATCCGCGGCGCTGTTGTTCTATTCACGGGATGTGTTTTATTATACCGGCACCGCACAGCCATCATACCTTGTCGTATTTCCTCATGAGTATTTCCTTTTTGTCAGAAATGGTTTTGAATTTGCGTTAAGCGATGCCTTTCTTCCACGGGAGAGAATAAGAGAGGAACGTCGATTAGAGAATATTTTCAGGGAAGTATTTCCCGGGTTGCCGACTAACAAAAAGATCGGGACTGAATTAGATATCTTGACGGTAGAACAACTTACCAAGTTTAAAATGATTTTTTCCGGTTATGAGTTCGTCAACATATCGCCTGTGGTTTTAGAACAAAGAAAAAGAAAAGATGCCTCTGAAATCGAAAAGATCAAAGAAGCATGTGAAGTGATGGACATGGGGCATAAGGCAGTTTTGTCAACTTTGAAGGAGGGTTGTACAGAGCTTGAACTTGCTGCTGCGGTGGAAAACGCCCATCGGCTGGCCGGACATGAAGGAATAATTTTCATGAGACAGCCGGATTTCTTTATGAGCAGAGGGCCTATTTCTTCCGGGCCGAACCTTTCAAAATTCAGCGGTGTTGTTTACAGCATAACGGGCGTGGGATTGAGTCCGTCGGTCCCGGCCGGACCTTCGAGGAGAAACATATCAAAGGGGGATCTCGTTGTTGTCGATATCCCGACGCTGGTTAAAGGATATCATGCAGACCAGACCAGAACATATATTCTGGGGATGGCCGGCGAGAAAGTCCGTAACCTGTATGGTGATATGAGAGAAATCGCAGATCATCTCATCGAGAATATTCGCCCGGGCATGAAATGCAGTGAGATTTTTCAAATGGCGGTGGATAAAGCAGAGGACAGGAAGGCGGCAGACGCATTTTTGAACTTCGGGGGCGGGAAAAAAAGCCACATGATTGGTCATGGAATCGGGCTGGAATGTAACGAACCTCCCATAATATCAAAATATGACCATTCGGAGGTTTTAGAGAATTATGTTTTGAGTTTGGAGATGCATATGTATAGAAAAGATGTAGGGGTCGTTAAAGTAGAAGATGTGATCCTGATCACTAATCACGGAAATGAGATTTTAACGACAAGCCCGAGGCATCTTATTGAGCTATAGAGAGGGTGTTGCCTGTATCCCGGCCTGGTATCCCGATTTTTTCCCCGTCATTTCCGTTATCTGAAGCTGAAATACCGTGACCGCCGCCAATTGTTCCTCGGAAAATGCCGCCTGCCCCTCTTCATACTGATCCATAATGACCCGGAGGGCCGCCTCCTTCGCCAAGGGCGCCTCCAGAAACCAAACTTCCCCCAGACCGGTAATGCTTCGGTATTTCATGGACCAACGGCAGGGCGAGTCTCCCCTGGCCACCTCGGTGTCAATGTCAATGGAGAAGGACACCCGGTTGTTTTTCTTGAGGATAGCAATCTTTTTCCCCTCATGGGCGCAGTGAAAATAGAGAATTCCCTCACGATAACCAAAACAGAGGGGAACAATATAGGGCCACTCGCCATCCCACATGGCAAGCCGGCAGATCCTGGCCGTGCGCAGGATCGCCTCGAGTTCCGCCTGATCGGTGATTTCCCTGTCGCGTCTCCTCATCGCTCTATCTCCTGACATGATTTGAGTGCCTTAAGGTTTAGCCCCTTCTATACCAAAACAACAATCAAAAATCTTGTTTAATAATCCGAATTCCGATATTCTGAATTCGGATTAATTAAGGAGGTGCATTATGAACACGGCAAAAGCGGCGGTGGCGGAGATCAAGTCCCGCGGTCAGCTTACGATTCCCAAGAAGATACGGGAAATGAGCCATCTGGAGGAAGGTCAGCTTGTTTCCATTATCCCGATAGGCGATGCGTTGATTGTCACCCCGAAGCGCCTGGAACTGGACGAAGCGCGACGGGAGGTCGGGAAGGTACTCAAGGCCGCCAATATGACCGTCGAGGAGCTGCTGGAATCCCTCCAGGAGGAAAGAGCGGGGCTATATCAGGATACCTATGGCAAAACATCCGCTTAAGGTCTTTCTCGATTCCAATGTCATCCTGTCGGGTTTGCTTTCCGATCGGGGAGCGCCGCGCTTGATCCTGGACGTACTCTCGCTCCGGCTTCCTGGCCTGCAGGGGGCGACGGGCGAGTACAATATTATGGAGATCGAGCGTAACCTTGCCAGAAAGATGCCGGACCTCTTGCCGATCTACGGGAAGTACCTGCCGCTCCTTGATCTGGAGATCGTGCCCTTGCCTTCACCCGAAACAATAGCGGCGATGGCGGGGCAGAGCGTTGACAAAGACCTCCCCGTGCTGGCCTCCGCTCTAGCCTGCCGGGCGGATTACCTGGTCACGGGTGATAAAAAGGACTTTGCCCGGGCAAAAGAATGCGGCGAGTACTGCTTCCAAGTCGTGAGCCCGGCGGAATTCCTCGCCGGGGTTTTACAGCTATTGATGGCAAAATAAAATGCCGCCGAAGACCCACAATATCCTTTAATTAAGACACGGAAAGAGGAGGGAAAATGGAAAACATCTGTCCGAGTGGCCTGGAAAAGGCGCTGGCAAAAACAGAAACCGATGTTGATGCAACCTTAAAAGCCGCAAATTCCGTCGTCAGTTCCTTAAAGAGATTTCGTAGCGCCATCCAGACAGGAAGTCTTCGAGAATTAAAGAAAACCATAGATTCTGCGGAACAGGCGATCGCGGCGTTGAAACAACAATTTGTAAATACGAAAGACGGCTGGAATTTCGACACGGAAAGCTATGTTGCCAGCAGGGCATTCCCTGATGAGATCCTGGAGATGTCTAAATCTTTGGGGGTAACAATCTTTGAACAGGATGAGAGGTTATATTGTTATCCTTTTCTGATTCGCATCCTCCCTAGTGAGCTTGCCGTTCAAATTGACAAGACGAAGGATAAACGTTTACGACCATCCACCCTGGTGCGCCACCTGAAGGCGTTACAAAATAAACCTGTAAGATTCAAACCGGAGATGTTTCTGGAAAGTTTGTTTTCGGCATATGAAACGCTGAAAAAAATTCGCGGGAAGGATCAGGGCGGCAAGGGGATTGTCATACCCCTTATGCAGATTTACGGGTTATTAACCTTACTTCCGGGACAGAAAAAGGAATATTCACGTCAGGAGTTTGCAAGAGACGTGTATCTCCTTGATCAGAGCGGTGCGACAAGAACGGAAAAGGGGGCTGTCATAAGTTTACCGGGAAGTACAGGTATAAGATCAACCACGAACACAATCAGAGTCATTACGCAGGAAGGCCAAGAAAAAAGATATTACGGCATCTCATTTTCAGAGGTTTAGGAGGCATATGCCATGTACATTAAATATAATGAGTGGTTAGACACGCTTCATGGAGAGTATTTGTCTGATTTTATTAAACAGGGCGGCGCGGCGGTAAAATTTGCCGTCCCGATGGAAGACATTGATAATAACGAAATACTAAATCTGCTGTGTAAATCTTCGGAAAAGGAAAACTATCTTTTTACCTCCGTCCATGCCGTGTCCACAAAGATTCACATGATCGATAAGTTGTTTCATGAGGTAGCGCGACAGATTGATTGGGATGAGTTATCAAGCGCCTTTGTAAAAAATATATTTATACGCAACGGGTATGAGTTGCCAAAGCAAAATGAGGATTTTAATCTGCAACATATCGCGGCGATCAATAACCGTGAGGAAAAATTTTTACGAAGAGAACTTCGTTCGTGGCTGGAAAAAGATATTTTTCATGATTTTCAAATGAGCCAGGAATTCAGAATTGCCATGATTCGCCTATGTATAGATCAGCTCGACACAGCGGGGCCATCTTCCTTTTTGAGCAATGCTGTGAAAGAATGGCTGCGGGGCGAACTCCGGTTGATCTCGACATTAAAAGAAGCGTTAATTTTTCAGAAGATCACCCGGCACAATGCCCGGCATATGCTCTTTTCGCTCTCTCATTGGCTGAGGATAAATGGCAAAAGCGGCCTTATCGTCGTACTCGACATCACGCGCTATCTCATCTCGACCAGATCAAAGAACCCGGATGATGGTTTTTTCTATTCTGTTCCCGCTCTCCTGGATGCCTATGAGGTTCTTCGCCAATTCATAGATGGAACGGACGAGATGGAAGGTTGTCTCATCGTTGTTCTGGCGTCAAAAGGATTCCTCGATCCGGATGACAGACGGGGGCTAGGCCGTTATGATGCCTTAAAATTGAGGATATGGGATGAAGTCAGGGACAGGCAAAGACAAAATCCGCTGGCATCCTTGGTACGCCTGGCAAATCGTAATAGAGCCTCAATCCATCAAGTGTCAGGGGAGGTGCAATGATGAACATAGACGAACAAGTGAGAAATCGACGCGCAATAGAAGCCCTACGCAACGGTGTGCCAAATAGTGATGCCGTGACTGTGTTAGGATGTAATCAACCAGAAATAGAAGATAAATTTCGTCTACAAATTCAAAATATAGAACAAGCTATGGCCAATGGAGGCAAAAACGAAGGGATGATGATAGCTGGGGATTTTGGCTCTGGAAAATCACATTTGCTGGAATATCTGATGCGTCTTGCCTTGGAGCAGAATTTTGTGTGCAGTAAGGTTGTCATCAGTAAAGAAACTCCTCTTTTTGATCCCACAAAATTATACCGTGCCGTGGCTGAAGCGGCAATCGTACCTGGTAGAAGGGGTAGCGCCATGACGGAAATTGCTACGGCGCTGAATCCTAACAACCAAGCTTATGCGGATTTCTACCAATGGATACATCAAAAGGCCGGTCTTAATTCCAGATTTGCGGCTACTCTTTTTTTATATGAACGGATGTCAAATGACCCTGAACTCAGCAATCGAATTATCCGGTTTTGGTCGGGTGATAAAATTGGTTCCGGTGAGATAAAAAAATATCTCAAGGCATGCCGGGAACCTGTTACCTATAAGATTGACAACATTCCGGCGAAAGAACTTGCATTACAGCGTTTTAAGTTTGCTGCTCGTTTAATTGTTGCATCCGGTTATGCTGGATGGGCGCTGCTGATTGATGAAGCCGAATTGATTGGGCGATATTCCCTTATGCAAAGGGCAAAATCTTATGCAGAATTGGCAAGATGGATGGGCAGGCTTGAAGACTCTAATTATACAGGATTAACGACAGTCTTTGCGATCACAGAAGATTTCCAGAGTAAAATACTAGAGGAAAACGATGACTTTGAAAAAGTGCCAGGCCGGTTGCGGGCGAAAGGAACCGAGAGTGACCTTCTTTTAGCCAGCCAAGCGGAACGAGGGATGCGGGTTATTCAACATGAATCAATCCGTTTAAAATCGCCTGATAGTGAAGTATTGAATAAAACTTACGAAAAGATACACACCATACATGCCAAGGCATACGACTGGTCGCCATCGCAAATACCGACCATAAAACGCGGGGCAACTACTACACGAATGCGTCAGTACGTAAGGGGCTGGATTACGGAGTGGGATCTGACACGACTTGATAAAAGTTACAGACCGGAAATTGAAGTTGAACCACTTGAACAAGAATACAAGGAGGATAAGGATTTAGAGGTTGAAACGGAAGAAGCATCTGATAACAGCAACGGCAAGCAGTCTTAAACGTTCAGGAGGTTACTTGAAATGCCGATTCCCTATCATGACGCCGATGAACTCAACGATTTAGGGATAGCGGGATATCTTAAGATTCAACCTGTAAAAGAAGAATCCGGATACCTGGCCGCATTATTCCTGATCAATGCGCACGGGGAGCCAATAGAATTTACTTATAATCGCATAGAGACGCCACACACCTTTCTGTGGCGACAGGCGGATATCCGCCGCCACGCAATCAGAAAATTAACTTCATCGCTCCTCTCCTTATGTCCGAAAACACCACGATTGGTACTTTGTCTCGCTGAAGAGGTGGGCAATGAACTTTTCTGTCGGGATATTCAATTGTCCGTTCCAGTCTGTCGGATAGCGCCGGCAATTAAAGCCCTTTCCTATTCCGCAACTGAAATCCCGGAAAGAATCGAAGCAGAAGAACCAATGAATCTCTTTTGGTATCCGGGAAGACCGCCTGACGATTCCATGGAATTGAAACTACTGCATGAATTGTCCACCAAGGGCTTGCTCACAGAGCCCTTCGAGCGGGCATTAGTCGGACTCCGGGAAGTCTATTCCGATAAAGGTGCCTGATGGCGGCCCATGCGGTATG
>JAXMLI010000352.1:0-14228 GCA_034368785.1 Smithellaceae bacterium
TGAGTGTCACGGCCTCAATCCCGAAGCGCACCGGGACAACTTTGCCCATATGGGCTTTAAGATTAACATCGTTGTCTCGCCGCAGGACTGCGCCGTCTGTCATCCCGTCGAGGCCCGGCAGTATGGCATGAGCAAGAAGGCCTACGCCGTTACCAATCTGAGCGCCAATCCCGTATATTCCCTGCTGGTTGACACGATCATCGGCAAGAAAGAGGTGATCGGTGGAAAGGTTAAAGACTCCGCCCCTTCCGCCGCGACGAAGGCTGAGACCTGTTATGGCTGCCACGGCACGGAGATTACCGTGGATGGTATGAAGGAGGTGTCAACCCGTATGGGGCGGCAGCTGGTCCCCAATCTCAAGAACTGGCCCAATCAGGGGGTAGGGCGGATCAACCCCGACGGCAGCCGGGGGAGCTGCGCCTCCTGCCATCCCCGGCATGGCTTTTCCATCGAAGTGGCCCGCAAGCCCTACACCTGCGCCCAGTGCCACCTGGAGCCGGATGTGCCTGCCTGGGATGTTTACAAAGAAAGCAAGCATGGCAACATCTTCTTTTCCCAGGGACAGGAGTGGGATTTCAAGGCCGTTCCCTGGAAAATTGGGAAGGATTTCAACGCCCCCACCTGCGCCGCCTGTCATAATGCCCTGATTACAACCAGCGATGGCAGGGTCATCGCCGAGAGGACCCACGATTTTGGCGCCCGGCTCTGGGTGCGGCTCTTCAGCCTCATCTACTCTCATCCCCAGCCCAAGGCAGGGGATACCTCCCTCATCCGCAATAAGGATGGCCTGCCGCTTCCCACCGCCTTTACAGGAGAGCCAGCCACGCCGTTCCTGATCACCGACGACGAGCGGCTCGCCCGGGAAAAGGGCATGAAGGGGATTTGCCAGGGATGCCACAGCACGAGTTGGGCCGACGGCCATTTTGCCAAGCTGGACAACAGCATCCAGGAGGTGGATGCCATGACGAAAGAGGCCACCTCCGTCCTTGGCGAGGCCTGGCGGCTGGGGCTGGCCGAGGGCCTGCCCCAGGGGAAAAACCCCTTTGATGAGGTGATCGAGAAAAAATGGATTAAACAGTGGCTCTTCTACGCCAATTCGATCAAGTATGCCTCGGCGATGACCGGCGCCCCCGATTATGCCGCCTTCAAGAACGGCTGGTGGTACATGTCGGAAAACCTCAAGGAAATGGTCGAGTGGGTGGATTGCCGCAAGAAGGGGAAATGAAAGAGGTTCCGGAGAGATAAGGCCCGGCAGGTCGTACCAACCTCCACCCCGGCCCCTTTGCTCTTATATTACTACTCCGGCGATTTCATGAACAGCATAAACAGGGACGTTCATTTTATTCTTTGTCAGTCGATCAATTTTAGTATTTATCAGTAAATTCAGCAAATTAAGTTAAGATATCCGTACGCATTTAGTTATCGTAATGCTGTAGAATATTACTCTTCGTCAATGAGGGCATGAGTTTTGTTTACAACCCCTTACAATAACCTTCGGTCCCTCTTTTGCCGATGTATTTGAGAATTTGGGATTAGCTTGACAAAGATATAATTACTGCATATGAAGCCCTGAATTCGCTTCACCACCCATCTTGCCAACGCGTATCTTCAAAACCAAAGGAGCTTGGTATCGCCATGAGTAAACGAGTCATTACCGCCGCCCTGACCGGGGCCATCCACACACCCAGCATGTCTCCCCATCTTCCCATTACCCCGGAAGACCTGATTGAAGAGGCGGTCAGGGCGTACGAGGCCGGGGCCTCTGTGGTTCATGTCCATGTCCGTGATCCGCAAACCGGTCTTCCCAACGCTGACCAGGAGTTGTTTCGAAAATTTGCCGAAGGCGTCAAGAATCGCTGTGACGTCATCATCTGCTTTACTACCGGTGGCCGCCTCGGCGACTCCGTGGAAAACCGGGGCCGGGTCGTCACTACTCTGGCGCCGGAGCTGGCCTCCCTGAACGCCGGCTCCCTTAATTTTGCCCTCTTCCAAATCCTGGATAACAACAAGAAATGGGAGCAGGAGTGGGAGAAGATGTACCTGGCCGCCACGGAGGACTATATCTTCCCCAACACCTTTCTCACGATGCGTCTCTTCCTCGAAACCTTCAATGCCCAGGGGACAAAACCGGAATTTGAGATCTACGATGTGGGGATGATCAACAATCTTGCCTTCCTGATTGAAAAGGGTTACGTGTGCAAGCCGGTGTATCTCCAGTTCGTCATGGGCATTCTGGGCGGCATCCCGGGGACCATAGAAAACCTGGTCTTTCTGCTGGAGACGGCCCGCAAGGCGATCGGGGATTTCCAGTTCTCCGTTTGCGCTGCCGGCAAGGCGCAATTCAGTCTCTGTACCACGGCACTGTTATTGGGCGGAAATGCCCGGGTGGGGCTGGAGGACAATCTCTATCTGGAGCGGGGCGTACTGGCCAAAAGCAACGCCGAGCAGGTAACCAAGATCGTTCGCATTGCCCGGGAATTCGGAATCGAACCGGCAACGCCGGCGGAGGCACGGCAGATATTGGGCCTCAAGGGCTTAAGCAGCGTTAATTTCTAGCTTTCCAGGGGAGGTTTTATGAAACACAAACGTTTTGTTGATCTGGGCATTGCGATCGAGCCGTTATTGCCCTCGGACCCCCCCCTGATGATCCCCCAAATCGCTTACATCGATCACACCATGGGCGCCGCACAGATGCTGGATTTTTTCCCGGGCATAAAAAAAGAGCAACTTCCCGCTGGTTTGGGCTGGGCGCTGGAAATGCTGACCCTCACGACCCATAGCGGCACCCATCTCGATGCCCCCTATCATTATCATCCCACGCAAGACCAGGGAAAGCCTGCCCTCACAATCGATCAGATTCCCCTCGCCTGGTGCCACTCCGATGGCGTTCTCCTGGATTTCCGCCACAAAGGCGATGGCGAGCGAATCACCGTGGCAGATATCCAAAAGGAGTTAAATAAAATCAATTATCAAATAAAACCGCTGGATATCGTGCTTATCCAAACGGGTGCGGATGCCAGTTGGGGAACACCGCAATATCTGATAAAAGGCGCCGGGATGACCCGGGAGAGTACCCTGTTTCTTACGGAACAGGGGGTGCGCGTGGTCGGCATCGATGCCTGGAGCTGGGATCGGCCACTGCCTTTTCTGGCCCAGGAGTTTAAGGAGAAGGGGGACCCGAAGGTAATCTGGGAAGCCCATTTTGCAGGAATCGAGATCGGATACTGTCATATGGAGAAAATGGCAAATCTTGCCGCCATCGGCAAACCCCATGGATTTACCGTCTCTTGTTTTCCGGTCAAGATCAAGGGGGCCTCGGCCGGCTGGTGCCGGCCCGTGGCCATTGTTGAGGAATAGTGTGTTCAGGGAGAGGAGAAAAAAGATGAAAACAGGGAAAATGATTGTCCGGGGCCTTCTGGCCGGGTTGTTTTTTTTGATGATTGCCGCTTTTATTGGCTTAGGGCCGGCACCCGCCAAGGCGGAAACCATAAAATTAACCTCTGCGGCAGGCCACCCGCCCGGTTTCCTTTGGGTAAAGCTGCTCACCGAATTCTTTATCCCCGAGGTTAACAAACGTCTCGCCACCGGAGGGAAACATAAGATCGAGTGGACGGAGGCCTATGGCGGAACCCTCGTTAAATTAGGCAGCGAAAGCGCCGCCATTAAGGATGGCATTACCGACCTGGGTTTCGTCAGCACCATTTTTGAGGCCTCGAAATTTCCCTTGCAGAATGTCTCCTACATGGCCCCGTTCGGCACGGATAATATTGACCTGGTTACCAAGGTTACCGGGGATCTTCAAACTAGCATTCCTGCAATGAGCGATGCCTGGAGCAAAAATAATCTCATCTATTTAGGCGGGGCCGCCCTGGACACCTACCATATCTGGTCCACCTTTCCCATCAAGTCCATTGACGACATGAAAGGCCGGAAAATCAGCGCACCGGGACCGTCGGCCAACTGGGTAAAAAATACCGGCGCCGTAGCGGTGGCGGGCACCCTGTCCACCTATTACAACGACATCAAAACAGGCGTTTCCGACGGCACCCTCACCTTCATAACCGGCGCCTGGGGCGCCAAGGTGCATGAAGTGGCCCCATTTATTACCAAGGTTAATTTCGGCGCCATGTTTGCGGGCGGGATCGCGATCAACAAGGCGCGCTTCGACAAATTCCCCCCGGAGGTGCAGAAGATTTTCCGTGAGGTGGGCGACGAGTACGCAGTCCGCTTTGCCAAGGCCCAGGCGGAAGCCGCGGAGGGACTCCTCCAGAGGATGGCCGCTGCCGGGGCGAAGGTTTCTGAACTGGATCCCAAAGAGCGCCTGCGCTGGGCGGAGGTGTTACCCAATGTGGCCAAGCCCTGGGCGGCCGACCTCGACGGCAAGGGGTTGCAGGGAACAGCCGTCCTGAAAGGCTACATGGATGGCCTGAAGAAGGCCGGGGCGAGCCTGCCGCGGGATTGGACCAAATAGTCCATGAGCGACGATCCCTCTCTAAAGGACAAGACGGAAATGGAAGCGCCGGAGGCCCCTGGCGGTTATGGGAAACCCCAGCCTCTGGGCTTCCACCGCTTCACGGGGGTCCTCAACGCCATCGGTTCCATCTGGATTGTTGCGCTGATGGTCCTGATCAACAGCGATATCATCGGTCGCGAGTTTTTCGGGGCGCCGGTCCGGGGGGTCACGGAACTGATCTCCTTATCCATTGTGGGCATTGTTTTCCTCCAGTTGGCCCATACCCTCTGGGTGGGTCGTTTTACCCGCGCAGAGGTATTGATCGGGAAATTACTGCAGAAAGGGTCTCCCGCCGGCTATTTGCTGCTCTCTTTTTTTCATTTGATCGGCGCCCTGCTCTTGGCCATTATCTTTTATGCCAGTTTCCCGCTCTTTTGGCAGGCGGTGGAGATTGGCGAGTATGTGGGCGCGGCCGGTGATTTCACCGCCCCCACCTGGCCGGTGCGCTTTATTGTACTTTTGGGTTCCGCCTGCACCTCCCTTACCTTTCTCTTCCTGGCTTTAAACAATATACGCCAAGCATTCCGGGGGCGCGGATGAGCAATATCGAAATCGCCTTCGTCATGCTGGGCCTGATGCTGCTGCTCATCTATGCGGGGATGCATGTGGCGGTCGCCCTGACCCTCCTGTCCTTTATCGGCGTCTGGTGGATCAAGGGAGACCCGACGATCGCCTCCAGTCTTTTGGCCCAGGCCGCAAGCGATGCCATCGCCAGCCATATCTTCGGGGTGGTGCCGCTGTTTGTTTTGATGGGATTTCTGGTCGCCATTGCCGACATCGGTCGTGATTCCTTCGAGGTGGCCAATCGGCTCTTCCGCCGGGTGCGCGGCGGGCTGGGCATTGCCACCGTGGCGGCCAATGCGGTCTTTGCCGCGATCACGGGGATTTCCATCGCCTCCGCCGCGGTCTTTACCCGGGTGGCCGTTCCGGAGATGCTGCGCTTCGGTTACAAGCCGCGGTTTGCCGTAGGGGTAGTAGCCGGTTCCTCGGTTTTGGGCATGCTGATTCCCCCGAGCCTGCTCATGATCCTCTACGGATTCCTCTCGGAACAATCGGTGGGATCGCTCTTCCTTGCCGGGATCATTCCCGGCATCCTCCTTTCCCTGGCCTACTCCCTCTATATTGTGGCGGCATCCTTCTGGGCCCCTGATTATGTTGGCGGTCAGCAGAGCGGAGAAGCGGGGGGGCCACGGCTTTCGATCGGAGAAATAGCCACCAAGATGTTTCCCATCGCGGGATTGATCTTTCTCGTCTTGGGCGGGATTTACGGGGGGTGGTTTACCGCCACCGACGGCGGGGCCGTGGGCGCCCTGGGCGCCCTGGCGATTGCCCTCTGGCGACGGAAACTCACCTGGCGGAAATTCTGGCAGGTCCTGGTGGAGACCGGACATGTTACCGTATCCGTATCCTTCCTGATCATCGCGGCCAATATCTTCACCCGGATGCTGGCCCTTTCCGGCATGCCTCAGTATCTGGTCCAGGCCATGGCCACGGCCGGATTCGGCTTCTATGGCTTCCTGGCCGTATATATCATGATGGTCCTGGTTTTGGGGACGATCATTGATTCCTCATCAATTATGCTGATCGTTCTTCCCTTGATGCTTCCCGTAGCGGCCAGTTTTGGCGTTGATCTGATCTGGTTCGGGGTAATTACGGTGGTAGCGGTGGAGATCGGTCTCCTGACTCCCCCGTTCGGGCTTTCGGTTTATGTGATAAAGAGCACGCTAAACGACCCGCGCATCAGCCTAGGGGATATCTTTGCCGGAACCATGCCCTTCGCCTTGATCATGTTGCTGGTTTTACTTTTACTCATTATCTTCCCTAATTTTAGCCTGATGCTCCTTTAAGCAAAGAGGATGAACATGAAAAATAATCCGCTCGATGATTTTACGGTTAAAATATCCGACTTGAAGTTTATCGGTCAAGACCTTCAGCGACCGGAATGCATTCTGGCCGAAAGAAATGGCACCCTCTGGGCGGCGGATGCCCGGGGCGGGGTAATGAAAATCTCTCCCCGAGGCGCCCAAACCCTCATTACCCAAAAGGCGGACTGCCGCTTCGGGGAAGCGGCGGATCTGGCGGAACGGTTCACTCAGGGGACTTTGCCCAACGGTCTGGCCTTTGCGGCCAACGGTGACATCCTTATCGCCAATTTCGGCACGGACGCCCTGGAAATTATGACCCGCGAAGGACAGACGCGCACCCTGTACGATACCATCGACGGACAGCCTATCGGCAAGGTCAATTTCATCCTGCGCGACTCCCGTAACCGTCTGTGGCTTACCATATCCACCAGAATAAAAAACTGGATGCAGGCGGTGCATCCGGATATCGCCGATGGATATATCGCCCTGGCGGACGAACAGGGGATCCGGATTGTGGCCGATGGTTTTCAATTTACCAATGAAATCCGCTTCGACGCCCGGGAGGAGTTCCTTTATATTGTGGAGACGACCGGACGCCATATCAGCCGTATGCGGGTTGGTCCGGACGGGACACTTAAGGATCGGGAGGTTTTCGGACCGACCGACCTCGGACCCGCCGGATTTCCGGACGGTATTGCCTTTGATTCTTACGGCAATCTCTGGGGAACACTCGTTTTCAGCGAGAAACTGTTCGCCCTAACGCCCGAGGGAGATTTACGGATTCTTTTCGATGACGGGGACCCGGCGACCATTGCTGACCTCGACCGGCATTTCTTCGCCGGCACGGCAGAACCACATCATATGACCGCCTGTAAAAGCTCGGTCGCCCCCTGGATGGCCAGCGTCACTTTCGGCGGTCCGGATTTAAGGACCGTCTATGTCGGCACCTTGATGGGAACTACGATTCCCTATTTCCGCTCACCAGTGGCCGGGCTGCCGATGGTACACTGGCATGAGTGATGTTACCTCTTTAAATGATCAGCAGGAATCCCCCAAAGACAACGAACAATTGGTTCGGGACGAGTTGGGGATTTGGCGTCCTCCCTCCAAGAGTAAAAATTTGACCAAAAAAATATCAAAAATATGTGCATTCAGAAACCTCAGTGCTGTGTGATGGTGGCGCGAATTAACAAAGACACACCACTTCAGACGTTCCCATCGCACCTCGTTTGGCTGCTTCTAGGCCTCACACTGGGCTGGGGGATCAATTGGCCGATCATGAAGGCAGTACTGTTCGAGATGGCGCCGATGCACTTCCGGACCCTGTGCCTGTTCTTCGGAGCAGCCGGGCTTTTCACCATTGCCCGCATGAGCGACTTGCCGATACGGATTCCGAAGGGGCAGTGGCCGCGGACGATCGCCATTGCGCTTGTCAACACGATGGCCTGGAACATATTCGCCGTCTATGGCGTCCAGCTGATGGCGTCTGGTCGAGCAGCCATTATCGGCTATACCATGCCTGTGTGGAGCGTGATCATCGCAACCTGGCTTCTGAAGGAACCCTTTACGAAGCGCCGGGCTCTCGGTTGTGTATTGGGGGGCTCCGGTTTACTGCTTCTTCTCGGGGAGGAGATTCAGGCCGTGGGGCACTCGCCACTCGGCGCGATACTCATGCTCGGCGCCGCGCTCAGTTGGGCCATAGGCACCATCATGATGAAGCGCTGGCCCGTTTCCCTGCCCGTTTCGACCTTCACCGCCTGGCAGCTGCTGATCAGCGCCCCTCCCATTCTCCTCTTTGCGATTACCTTCGAGAGCGGGACTTTCAATCCGTTCGCTCTGTCTCTGTGGCCGATGCTCGGGGTATTCTACAATGCGTTTGTGGTGTTCATTTTCTGCTACTGGGCGTGGACGAAGATCGCGCTCACTGCGCCGGTCGGCGTCTCCAGCCTCTCGGTCATGATGATCCCGGTGGTGGGAGTGTTCAGCGGGATACTGTTGTTGGGTGAAACGCCCCAGTGGCAGGACTATGCGGCGCTTATCCTGCTGGTAACTTCGCTGGCCACGGTTCTGATGCCCGTAAAGCCGATGACGGCTTTTCTTGAATAAACAACTTTCTGTAAGAAATGTTAGACATAACAATATGATTGATGTAGATTTCCTACCGAAATGAAGAAGATCCGCGGGATGGAATTAATCTGGGAACTGTCCCTTTATGGATGATCAGCATCGCAACGTGGGCGTTGCGGGCTGTCTGCTTACGAAGCAGGAGAGACGGAAAGAGGACGGAAAGCATGAACACACTCAAAATCATCTTAATGCTGGCCGCGCTTTCCGGTATTCTCCTTGTGGTCGGGACCGTTGTCGGCGGCAAGATTGGATTGGTGATGGCCCTGATTCTTTCCACGGTCATGAATATCGGCGGCTACTGGTATTCGGACCGGATCGTTCTCAAGATGTACAACGCCAAGGCCATAACAAGGGCAGACTCGCCCGTTCTTTACAGCGTCGTCCAGGGGCTGGCCAACAAGGAACGTATGCCCATGCCGAAGATCTACATTATTGCCGATAAAAGCCCCAATGCCTTCGCCACCGGAAGGGACGAAAACCATGCGGCGATTGCCGTCACTTCCGGGATTCTCGATCTATTGACCCGGGACGAGCTGACGGGAGTTATCGCTCATGAACTCACCCATATCCGAAACAGGGACATTCTGATCGGCACAATGGCGGCGACCATCGCAAGCGCCGTCGTCATCGTTGCCGGCGTCGCAAAATGGACGGCGATGATGGGCGGCGCCGGGCCCGACGGGGAGGGAACCGTTGCCCTGATCGCCACGGCCATCGTTGCTCCCGTGGCTGCCACCTTGGTTCAGATGGCCATATCTCGCTCCAGGGAATACGATGCGGATGAGGGGGCGGCGAAAATGACGGGCAACCCCGAAGCCCTTGCCGGTTCTCTGGAAAAACTGTCGCTGGCATCCCGAAAGACGCCTCTGGACGCCAATCCTGCCACCGCGCACCTGTTCATCGTCAATCCGCTCGCGGGAAACATGGTCATGAATCTCTTCAGCACCCATCCCCCCCTTGAAAAGAGGATAGCGCGACTGAGGGGAATGAAATAATCCGCATTACCGGATGCGGAAACCAGGCATGAATATTCTCCGCTGGTTCAATCTTGACGCCCTCGTAAAAAGTTGTAAAAGCCTTGAATTTAGGACGGCTTCGTAAAAAGGCCGCAGGCAAGGCGCACAAATACTGAGGAATGAGGCGTCGGGGACATGTTCCGGAAGCCCAAAGGGATCGGAACGTGTCCCCGGAACACGCCGCAGTGACGAAGGGTGCAGTGCAACGCAGCATCCGGACTTTTTACGAAGTCGTCAATCTTGCAGAATGAACCATAACATTAAATAGGAGGGTATATGAAAGTACGAAATTATTTCCTTGCCTTGATTGTTTTTTCTCTTTGTTTATCCTTGGGGCACGCCCAGGAATACGGTAAAATCCGTGCCCTTCAGCAGAGGGCTGCATACATAATCAAGAAGAAGAATGACTTTGTGGCGAAAGCGCTGACCCCTTACGCCATTCCCCATGAACGTAATGAGCAGGGCGCTGTTGTGCGCATACAGGTGGACGGTAAGTGGCTGGATGTAACCGGCATTGAAATTGTCCCGGTACTTACGGAAATGCCTGGTAAAAATCAGCAGGTTACGGCACATGAACTATTATTCTACACCGGCGATGGTACGCTGGCTTTGCTTTCGGAGCTTGCTATCCGCTGATCCGACCCACCGGCAAGCCAGTAGGTGAACAGCTTTACTACGGTGCCATAGACCAACATGAAACGACGGCCCACTCGACTCACAGAATGGATAAACAAGTGAGAATTAATTTTGTCCCTGGTTTCATCATCATGATGAGCTTTCTCCTGTCCCCCCTGTTTGCGGGGGCTGATTCACTGGAGACCTTATTTTCGGAAAAGAGAAAGCAGATGGTGGAGACCCAGTTAAAAGCCAGGGGAATTAAGGATCTGCGCGTATTGGATGCCATGCTCAAGGTGAAAAGGCACTTATTTGTTCCTGCCGATATCAGGCATTTGGCTTATGAAGATCGTCCCTTGCCTATTGGCGGGGGGCAGACTATCTCACAACCATATATCGTGGCCTTAATGACAGAACTGCTGGCGCTAAAGGGGACGGAAAGGATTCTGGAGATAGGCACCGGTTCCGGATACCAGGCGGCAATATTGGCGGAATTGGTCAAAGAGGTTTACACCATAGAGATATTAGAGCCCCTGGCCCGACAGTCGGAAGGGCTGCTGAAAGGGCTGAATTATCAAAATATCAAGGTAAAATTTGGCGATGGTTTTTTAGGCTGGCCTGAATTTGCCCCCTTTGAGGGAATTATAGTCACCTGTGCTCCGGAAAAAATCCCTCCGCTGTTATTGGAGCAATTGGCGGAAAATGGCAGACTGGTTATCCCCGTGGGAACACATTGGCAGGAGTTGAAATTGGTACGGAAGATAAAGGGCAGGATAAAAGAAGAGAATATAGTCCCCGTGAGGTTTGTTCCCATGCTGAGAGAGAAGTGAACTCTCGGAGAAAATTGAATAGGGAGTCCGGGGAACAGCATACATAATTGTAGGGGAGGAAAGTTTAATTACGTATACTGTCACCGGAACTGCACTGTCACCGGAACTGCACCGGAACTGCCTCCAAAAACGAAAGGGCCGCAAATGAATAACATCTGCAACCCTTTTAATTTACTATGGCTGGGAGACAAGGATTCGAACCTTGATTCACGGAGTCAGAGTCCGTTGTCCTACCTTTGAACGATCTCCCATCATGGTATTGCGCCATTTTCCTATCACAAAGTCACAAAATGAGTCAATAGTGAAGTTCAAAAAACAAATTTCATTGACTTCGGAAAGGGAAGTCATATTATGGGAAACAAGAACTGTCTGGCGGAGGGATTTATATGCGATCAACCATTTACAAACAAATTATTGTCGCCTTTTTATTTGTGGCCGTGGCCTCGGGATGTGCCTCCTATGAAAGAAAAGTGACGCCTTTCAAGATGCCTTCAGCCTACCCCAACAACACGGAAGTTTCCGGGGTGGCTATCGCCGCCCACAGCCTCCACAACGAGGCTGAGGCCAAAGATGCCTTCGGATTCGATATCATCGGGGCCGGTGTCCTGCCAATCCAGGTTGTTTTTGACAACAGAGGCACACAATCCATAGCAGTCGTTCCGAGCCAGACCTTTCTGATAGACAAAGAAAATAATCTCTGGCCGATCATCGACTCGAAATTGGCCTACGAACGGATCAGCAAGAAAACCGAGCTTGGGCAGGTCGCCCCGCAAGCGCTAAAATCAGGGGCGCTGGCCGGCATGGCGGGCGCCGCGATCGGAGCCGCCATCGGCATTGTGTCCGGTCATTCCGTAGTTGATGCCGCCGCCAAGGGAGCGGCAGTGGGAACAGCCCTTGGCCTCACCAAGGGAGGGGTGGAAGGCCTGAACGACGCCGGGGTAAGGGCGAATATCCGGGAGGATTTAAGAAACCGCTCGCTCCAGAACCAGGCCATCAAACCGGGCGATATATCGTTCGGATTCATCTTCTTCCCCGCCGAAACAAAGCAACCAAAGGAACTCAGATTGAGGCTGAAAGAGGAGAGAACCGGGCAAATATTCAACCTGGTCCTGCCCCTGTAATTATAGCAGCGGCGGCGTGGACGGGGCTAATGCGGTTTTAAGCCGGAGGCGACGAGAAAGGCGCCGGAATCTGTCTTGAGCCGCCTGCCCTCCTCCTCCACCAGGTTAATCCTGGCCGGATCCTCATCCTTGGGAAAGTGAATTGCTGTTTTGACCGTGCTTGGTACAGTAAAACAGGCCGCCAGCTCCTCGGGCGACCTGAAGACGGCCCTATCGAAAATTGGATGGCCCTTGGTCCGGACATCACTCGAACGTCGGGCCGCCCAAGGGCTGAGGCTGTTGAGGGTGGCCACGACGATGAGGCCGCCGGGCCTGGTGACGCGGAACAATTCCGCCAGGGCGGCCGGTCCATCTTTGATGAATTCGATGGCCGTGATGGACATGGTCTTGTCAAATACCCCATCCCCAAAGGGCAGCCGAAGAATATCCCCCTGGATTCCTTCCGCCTGGTAACTCCGGCATTTATCCCGGAACCGCCTGAGCATGGAAAGGGATATATCCAGGCCAATCACGGAGGCGCCACGCTCAAGGATATCACGGGTAAAGACGCCGGTCCCGCAGCCCGCATCAAGAATGAATTCGCCTGCGCCTGGCTGGAGAAGCTCCATGACAAGCTGACTTTCATAATCCCTGATCAGCCGCCCGACCGGGGTTTCAAACCACTGGTCGTATCTCTGTGGCCAATCATCGAAAGTGCGCCCCCCCATCAGGTGATTGCCTGCCGACCCGTTCATCCCGGAGACTAGCCCGGGATCCCGCAGGTGGTGCATTTACCGTTCACGATAATGCCGGTACAGTTGCCGTCAGAACAGAGGACGCGGTTATCCCAGTCGGGATCGGCATCATCGGGACCAGGGTTAGAAGCACTTTCTCCCAGCAGATAAACACCGCAATGAAGACAATAACGGCTTTCCCCGGGAATGGTTTTTTCGCATTTGGGACAATTCATCTTATTTCTCCTGTTTTCTGGGATACAACCCTCTCTTGGGGGATCGTGGTTCAAGTGTCTTGCTGCCTTATAAATAACTTCCCCAGAAAATCAACTTCTTTCTCCCGCAAACAGGATGCCGCCATTTTTGTCGCACACCCCGCCTGCAAGGACCGGAGGAGGGTCGATGCCTTCAATTCTGACTTCGCGAGGGAAAATGGGTGAGGGGCCGAAAACCGTTCTGCGGCCTCACCCTGCCGGAGATCACTCTCTCGCCAGGGCCATGAGACGATAGACGACCATCCCGGCCAGGAGGGCTATGTCCTCTCCGCCCAGAAAATCACCGATGCTGGCGTCAAACAGGATGTTCCCGTCCGGCGGGAATTCTTCATCGCCGGGCCAGAGGATGAGGGTTATCGGTATCCTGGGAAATGGCCGGAAGGTAACCGCCACCGCGCCCAGGGAACTCCTTTGCCCTCCTGCTTTTTCTGCCAGATCAAGAAATCTTTCCGGCGCGTGGCCAAAGGTCTTCACCAGCGGCGCTTGGGCTCGCTTGAGGAATGGTCCGTAATAGAATTCACCGGAGGGGGTTTCCCGAAAGGTGATCGTCTTGCCCGTAAGGGGTGTCTCCGATTGGGCCAGCAGGTAATGGAGAACCAGAATCTGCTCCGGAAGGGAAGGCTCCGTTCCTTCCGGGGGATAAATCATCGTTCCTTCCGGGTGCCTGATGACCAGGTCCCGATAAAAGAAGGGTAAAAGGATTGATATTTCTCCGCTGGAAGTCTCGATACCAGCCCCTCCGCGTCTTGCTGCCTCCTCAGGATTTCTGTGGGAAAATGACTCCCTGGCCATGTTCAGGGCATTTTTGAAATCATCGACTCTTGGCATATGCAGGCACCTTCCAGGGATTGAGGAGGATCACGCGAGTCGCATCTACCTCTTGTTCTTGCGGATTGCGGATTAAATCTTAACCACAGAGTTTCTTGCAAAACTCCAGCGGACGCGACGGAGCGCGTCCCTCCATGCCCCAAAACATGTCATTTTCGGCGCCTTTTGGAGGGCCTAGCGAAGTCGTGGCCGTCTTTACCGTGAGTTTTGCAATTGGCTCCACAGTTTATTTTTATTCTGGCTCCAGTCTCCCGCATTTACCCATGATGGCAAGGTAGCGGTCGAGATCCGCGGGAGAATTGAGGTTGAAAAACATCCGACCTGC
>JAXMLI010000353.1:0-3044 GCA_034368785.1 Smithellaceae bacterium
TTCCGTCATCTGAAAATAGGGTGGGCATCTTGCCTGCCCACGGTCAGGCGAGACGCCTGACCTATTATTGGGGGGTATGAATCATTTTCCATAGGTCAGCCGTAGGGTGCGTTAGCGAAGCGTAACGCACCGAAACAAAAGGTGCGTCCAGACGTACCCTACTTTCTGCGAGAAGTTTGCTTTCCCGCGGCCATGACGGAGCATGGCCCTCCGAAAAACCAAACATTAATGTTTTAGTTCAATCGGCAAGATTGAACCAGCTTAGCCTAGCCCTTGATGCAGCCCAGGGGCCGGAGCCGGGCCACCTTGCGGGAAATGCCGGCCCTGGCGACCGCATCTGCCACCAGATCCAGATTCTTGTAGGCCCCCGGCATCTCTTCCCGGAGGGTTTCCTTGCCGCCGGCAAGGACGATGATCCCCTGCTCGGCCAGCTCTTTGGCCACAGAACGGCCCTTGCCCTGCTTCATCGCCTGGGTGCGGCTCAAGAGCCGCCCGGCGCCATGACAGGTACTGGCAAAGGTCTCTTGAAAGGCCTTTTCCGTTCCGGCCATGACATAGGAACCGGAACCCATGTCACCGGGAATCAGGACCGGCTGCCCCGTTTCGCGGTAACGCGCCGGCAGGTCGGGGTGTCCCGGCGGGTAGGCCCGGGTGGCCCCCTTGCGGTGGACGCACAGCCGGACATCCTTGCCGTCCAGCGGCAGGGTCTCAATCTTGGCGATGTTGTGACACACGTCGTAAAGGAGCCTCATCCCCAGTTCGCGGGGCGACTTATTAAACACCCTTTCCATCGTCATTCTGGTCCAGTGCATGAGCATCTGCCGGTTGGCCCAGGCGTAGTTCGCCGCGCAGGCCATGGCGGCAAGATAGTCCCGGCCTTCCGTTGAATTCAGGTACGCGCAGGCCAGTTGGCGATCGGGCAGCGCCAGCCCGATCTTCTGCACATGCTTGATCATCCTCGCGAGGTAATCATCGCAGACCTGGTACCCCAAACCCCGGGAACCGCTATGGATCATGACCGCCACCTGGCCCGGGAAAAGGCCGAAGGATCCGGCGATTGCCTCATCAAAAACCTCTTCAACGACCTCGACCTCGATAAAGTGATTGCCTGACCCCAGGGTGCCCAGTTGATCCTTGCCCCGTTCCAGCGCCCGCGGACTGACCTTCTCCGGATCTGCGGCGGTCATTACCCCACCGTCCTCGGTGGCCTCCAGGTCGGCCTGGTCGCCATAGCCCTGCTTGACGGCCCAGCCGGCGCCTGAGATCAGCACATCCTCCTCGTCCCGGGGGGAGAGTTTAAGCGCCCCCCTTGAACCAACGCCCGAGGGAATCGCCTGAAAAAGGGCGGTCATCAGCTTCGAAATCAGGGGTTTTGCCTCTTCCCGGTTTAACCTGGTCAGCATGAGCCGGCAGCCGCAGTTGATGTCGTACCCCACGCCGCCGGGGGAAATGATGCCCTGATCAAGATCAAAGGCTGCCACCCCGCCAATCGGAAAGCCGTATCCCCAGTGCATGTCCGGCATGGCCAGGGAATACTTTACAATCCCGGGCAGTTGCGCCACGGCGGCCACCTGTCTGGGGCTCTCATCTCCCGTCATGGTCCGCATCAGCTCCTCCGAGGAGTAGATGATCCCGGGCACCCTCATCTCCCCCTCCCGGGGGATCAGCCAGCGGCATTCATCAAGCTGTTTCATCATTACAAGTTCCTCTTTACCGTAGGGTCTTGCAGGGTTCTTTAAACATCGAAGACAACGGTCGCCTCCCATCCACCGGATATTTGGCGAATCGCCAGCCGGCAGTAGGTGGCCGCCTTGAGTTCACGAATCATCCGGTGTCGCGCGGGATCATAGGTCTCCCCTTTGAAGGCGGCGGTAACCTGCGTCTCATCGAGGGTAAGGATGTCAAAAGCGCAAGGGAGGAATTGGCTGCCCTGATAGAGATAGAGCACCTCCCGGAGAAAGTTTACCAGGAGATCCTCCCGGTCGGACCCTTCCGCCTGAATGGTCATTTCCCGTCTGGGCGCCACCAGCCGGAGATCCGTCATGAGGTCATAAACGGCGAAGGCCCCATGGGAAAAAAGCTCGGCGAGGGAAGAACCGTGGATCACGACTCCCAGATCGGCAGGATGGGGAAAGAGCCGGTATTTCATCGGTCCATCCCTAGATGTTGTTTCAGGCTTGCCGCCGGAAACAACAATTAATGTGCTGGTTCACGCTGTAGGGGCAGGTTTGAAACCTGCCCCTACGATCCTCGTGATTTGCGCACCTGGGTCAGCATCCGGACTTTTTACGAGTTCGTCATTGTGCATTATATCCTGATATCGACATGGAGTCCCTGCTCATCAGAGTCGGCTTCCATCTCCAGATCAGCAGGCGTTTTATTTTCACCCTGGCTATTTTTCTCAAGATTCTGATTAGACCCTCTGCGCCTTTCCTCTTCTCTGATCCTGGCCCATTCGATCTTTTCTGATTCGCGAACCCGCTCTTTTTCCAGGTCCCGCTCTTCCTTGAGCTTGGTCTCAAAATACCGCTGCTGCATGTCCGGATGCCGCTGTTGGGTCTGCTGTACCTTTTCGACGGCGCTGGTCTGCATGATCGTAAGTTGCGCATCAATTGGTCTGACCATCGATACACCCCCTGTTAGTGTCTATTCAACCTAAAGAGACTATCGACATTCAAGTAAATAACTTAAATTATTGATGGATATTCAGACATAGGGGATGAATAATCTAATCTCCGACCAGTTGCCGTCTTCTACCATCTCATATGTCGAACCATTTTCTTTAAGAAGAGACAGGGCCAGGTAAAGGGCCTGTTCATCGGCCTCGCAGGTTCTGGCCATTTCTGCGGCGGAGATCGTCGTCAGGCCTTGTTTGATCTTATCGGACTTCTTATTTCCCTTGAATTTCATCGACAAAATCACCCGGAGATCGTCGTGGTCTGTCTTTAAAATAATTTCCTTTTCTTCAACCCCATCCATTTTATTCAAGGCATACTTTATCATCGCCGTGATGAAGACAGAGTAATCAGAAGGAATTCCCATTA
>JAXMLI010000354.1:0-6421 GCA_034368785.1 Smithellaceae bacterium
AACCCCATCCCCCTCCTAACCTCCCCCGTGAAGGGGGAGGAATCTAGCAGTGCCCTTCCCTAAGGCCCCCTTGAAGGGGGAGGAATCTAGCAGTGCCCTTCCTAAGGCCCCCTTGAAGGGGAAGGAACAAAACCAGAACCAGAAAGAGTGTTTATGGATGATGCAAAAAACTAACCGGACATCGCAGATTCCCCGCGCCAGGATTTCGGGGGCGCCTCGGCGATGATCATGGCGGCAAGGATGAAAAAGGCCCCGATAAGTCCATAGAGGCCCATTCTCTCCCCGGCAAAGAAGTACGCCCATCCCGCGGCAAAGACCGGCTCCGTGCAGAAGATCAGCGCCGTCCTGGTGGGGCTGATGAAACGCTGCGCCGAGGTCTGGACGAGGAACGCAAAGATGGTGGCCAAAAAAACGCAAATAACGAGCGCCCAGAGTATTTCTGGCTGTAGAACAAACACCGGTTCGCCTTTACCAACCGCAAAAAAGAGACTCAAGGCGGCGACCACACCGAACTGGATGGCCGTAAGCCAGAAGATATCGTTCCGGCGGGCATATTCGCCGGTCAGGAGGATATGCCCGGCCACAAAGAAGGCGCAGAGGGCGGCGTAAATGTCACCGCGGTTCACCTCCCAGACGCCCCCGGCGGTGAGGAGAAAAAGCCCGATGACGGCCAGCAGCACGGCGATACGGACATTCAGGGCGAGGGCCTGCCGGAGAAAGAGGGCGCCGATACAGGGGACGATTACCACATTCAAACCCGTAAGAAAACCGGTGTTGGAGGCGGAGGTATATTTAAGGGCCACCGTCTGAAAGGCGTAAGAACAGAAAAGCGCTATGCCCAGGATTACCCCATCCCGGAAGACTTGTCCCGTGACCGGTCCCCCTTTAAAGAGGCACAGGATAAGGAGAAGGAAGAAGGCGGCCCAAAAACGCTGCGCGAGAAATACAAAGACATCAACATGGGAGATGGCATCCTTGACAATGGTAAAGGTGGCGCCCCAGAAAAATGAAGTCAAAAGAAGAAGTGAAGCGGCCAGCCAGTGATGGCGCAAATCGTACAAGAGAGATCCTTTGTCTATTCGGGATTGATGTTTTCGCCAAAAGTCGGTAAAGCCTCAAATCCGGGTGGTTTTACCGTGTCTTGTAGGAACCGGCGCGGAGTTTAAGTGATACTTGGCGGGAATGCAAGCATCATATGGATTGAAATGCAGGCTGGCGGCCGGGGAACGTACCAAGCCGCTCTTTTCTAAAGAGGGGAGAAGAACTGCCCTACCCATAATTTTGTCGCACACCCGCGGAAATCTTTTTATGTGATTTTATTTCGAGGCAGTTGTATAATAATTTAAAGGGGGTTGTGACCGCCGAAAGGAAGAAAAAGACCGCCAGGACCCTCGGGGGATAGTGTTTGGTTATGGCGCCCAAAAGATGGATTGGTCGATTATGAACGAATCGGACAGTAAAAAAACGGCCCGGGCGAATATCAAGGGCTTCACGATGATCGAGGTCATCGCGGTGCTGGTGATTATCGGCATCCTCACCGCCGTCGCCGTTTCCCGAATTGGTTCCACAACAGTTTACAACCTGGCGTCGGAGGCGGAGATCCTCAAAGGGCATCTCCGCTACGCCCAGTACCGGGCGATGAGCCACTCGGAGTCCTGGGGGATGAGCTTCTCGGCGGCGGGAGTCTCCCCGGCGGGCTACAGCCTGCTTAAAAACAAGGTTGTGACGACAAGCTTTCTCCTGCCCAATGAAAACTCCTCGTCCCATACACTGCCAAAGGGGATCACGATCACCGCCGGCGCGGGGTCGTCCATCCACTTCAACGAATGGGGCAATCCGGTGAATGCCTCGGACGTGCTGCTCACGGCGGACACGCAGATCGTTCTGTCCGACGGAACATCGACGCGTACGATCCAGATCACGAGGAACACGGGGTTCATCCCATGATAAGACAGGGGCGTTCCAACAGGGGGTTCACCCTGATCGAGGTCATCGTCACACTGACGATTGCGGCGATCCTGGGTGTCGTCGTTTACCAGTACCTGGGTTCATCGCTGGCCAGAAGCACCGAACCGATCTTTCGTCTGAAGAAATCCTTTGCCCTGCGGCAGGTCGCCGAGAACATGACGGCGGATTACAAGCGGAATTATTCGGCGAATCTCCCCGGGCTCAGTGTGAATATCGGGCCGGCGGGCTTGCAGCAGTCGAACAAATACGGAGTTTACGGGGTTGTGGACAACAAATACATCGGATTCAATGTGAGCAATCAGGAAGTAACGACCGCCACGGAGCAGAAGATCCTGAAGGTGACGATCAAAAACGATCTGAACGAGACGATCACCATGCTTTTCATCTCGGCATAAACTTGAGGTCAGGGAACATGAGGCTTTCCAAAGAGGGATTTACGCTGATCGAAGTCATCGTCACCCTGATTTTGGTGGGGATCATGGCCGCCGCCCTCGGGATGGGGCTGGTCCATGTCGTGAAGGGGTTTGTCTTTACCAAGTTGACCACGTCGACCCTGCAGAAGGGCCAGCTGGCCATGAGCCGGATTTCGATGGAACTCAACAATATTAGCCTTGTATCCAGTCCGTCCACGGACACGACGATTACCTTCTATTCCTATAAGAACGACGTCAAGAAGAGGCGGACGATCCGTTGGACCGGCGACAAGATTGAAATAGACGACGGAGACGGGATTTTCAAGGCCTTGACGGATCAGGTCGCAACGACCAACGGGTTCGAACTGAAGTATTATGCGAATTACAGCGATACAATCCCGTGCTATCCGTCCAGTGCGAAGATCGTCGTCGTCACCCTGCGAATGGTGGGGGCCGACGGTCATATTATGGAACTTGTCGAAAGGACGACGCCGAGGAATATTTAGGCAGGGAGGAGACGGACATGAACATGGCCAATCGGCGCGGGTCTCTGCTGATCAGCCTGATTATCGGTATGACGGTTGTTGCCATCCTCGGCGCGGGGATGATCTATATGACGACGACGGCGACCTACGCGGAACTCTTCGCGAACCGCCAGGCGCGGGCCTACTACCTGGGCGAGGCAGGCGGGCGCTTCGCGATGAAGCTGCTCGGCGATAACATCGGCAATCCCGGTTTTTATCCCGGCGGCAAGAGCCCGGCTTCCACGACCTACACCATGGCAAACAATGACCGATTCACTCTGACGAGCAGGGATCATTTGACCGATGCGTCGCGCGTCGTCGTCGAATCCACCGGTATCGTGCATGCCGGTGCCTGGCTGGAATCGAAGCGCAAGATAACCTACAACATCATCCGTTCCAACCCGGAATCCGCGATTGACGGAACAACAGATATTGCCTTCGACGGCAACCAGGACGTCACCCTCGATACGACCTGGAAGGTCGATGTCGGCAATCCCAGCAACATCAGCTTCGACAGCAAGACAAACGCCGTCCTGATCAAGAATGAGGAGGAGGCCCTGATTGCCCTCAAACCGACCGCGATCGACCTGGCCGACGCCCGCACCAACTCAGGCAATCTCCTGAGTTATGAGGTGCAGGTGAAGGTCAACCCCGTGATCGAGGGCAACAAGGGGGAATATTTTGTCCAGGGCATCTCATTCCGGTACGATCAGACCCGGGGGGTTTCCTATGGGGTCTCTTTTTTCCGGGCGATCTACGATGATAAGAAGGTGCCGGACTGGTATGCCAACAAAATGGGGGATGGTTTCAAAATCCGCCCGTTGCCGCGAGACGGAAATATCTACCTCGTCCTCTGGAAGAAAACGTCCAAGACGGGCAGATACGAACTGATGAATTATGCGCCTGCCAGCGCCTATGGCTTGACCTACCTTTATCAGGGCATTATCCGCCTGCGGCAGTTTTCGACGCTCCTGCTCAATCTAAAGGAGGAGTGCCTCCCCGCGCCCACCCCGCCCGCCGTTTGCACCAGTGCCCGTCGGAACCGCATCCAGCTTTACGTGGCCTCGCCGGACAATTATCCCGCCCAGACCATTCACTGGAATTATACGACGGGGACCATTTTCCAGCCCGTTACCTGGACAATGGCCAGCGGCATACCCAATAACAGTTGCTCCGGTGCCGGTGAGCCGCCAACCGTGTGCGACTCGGACTTGACGACGCAAAACTATGCCGCGCCCTATCCCAGCGAGGTGGGTGTGCATTCTTTCTACGATCAGCCCTCGAGCAACGACCAGTATTTCGCCGATTTCGCGATGCGGGGCGAAGGATTAGGCGGGAGCGGCAGCCATCAGTATTAGCAGACAGGACCTTTCGGGACATAGAAAATTACATCAGCAGCTCCAACGATTACCCGTTCCTGCCGGATGAGGGCATCATCCAGCATTGCCGGCCTAGTAAAGACGCACAAAATGATTGACAACAGCCGGGAATGGATATAACAACCACTGGCCGGAAACGGTTCGCGGTGTTCGAGGGCCTATAGCTCAATTGGTAGAGCCACCGGCTCATAACCGGTAGGTCCCTGGTTCGAATCCAGGCGGGCCCATCATAACAAGCTCCTGGATCAAAAACATGCCGCCGGCCGGGGATAGGGGAGAGGCAACGGGTCTTTGTTGTTCATGAAAAGAGAAGATAAACATAAGTCGTCAGATATCTGTAGCGAGAGGGTAAACCTGCCCGCTCAAGGATAATGCACCAGCGATCTGGTGCATTTTTTTTTATTTGGCCCTTTGTGGTCTGATGATAATGAGGGTTCGGACGTCACAGTGGGGTGGTCTGAGCATCCGGACTTTTTATGGAGTCGTCATATTTTGAAAGCCGTTGTCGGGGGGAGGGTTCGTTGAGGGAAGAATTAAAATTATTAATCGAGCTGCAAAGGACTGAGCTTGCTCTCAGGGGGATTGACCTGAAAAGGAAGGCATTGCCCGAACGGCTCGTGAATCTGGCGCGGGATTTTGATCTGGGCGAGGCCGAGGTGAATGGGTATCGCCAGAAATTAGACGAGGCGAATAAGAGGCGCCAGGAGAAGGAAGAGAAGCTCAAAAAAGAAGGGGAAGCACTGAAAAGAACCAGGGGACGCCTTTACGAAGTCAAGACCAACAAGGAATACAATGCCATCCTCAAGGAGATAGAAACCGCTGAGGAGGTGATCTCGCGATTCGAAAGCGATATTATCAACCTCCTGGAAGAACAGGACGCCCTGAAAAAAGCCCTGAAACCAAAAGAGGAAGAACTGGCCATAAAGGCCGGCCAATACGAACAGGAAAAACGAACAATCGAGGAGGAACTGGCCGGTCTGGATGGCAGGCGCGAGGAGAACCAGCAGGAGAGTGACGGCCTCAGGGAAAAAATACCTCCGGCCCTCTTGAAGAAGTTCGATGCCATCAAGGGCGCCAATGCCGGGGTGGCCCTTTCCTCCGTCTGGAAGGCAGTCTGCGGCGGGTGTCACATGAATATACCCGCCCAGTTGTACATAGATCTCCAAAAAACCTCTGACCTTGCCTTCTGCCCGAATTGTCAGCGGATCATCTATTGGTATGATCAAAACGCCGCCTGTGAGTAACCTTCGCTACCGGCTTTATACGGATGGGGCCTGCCGGGGCAATCCCGGTCATGGCAGCGCCGGGGCGGTCCTTCAGGATAGGGAAGGGACGGTTCTTCAGGAGTGGGGGCGATATCTGGGGGTCTGCACCAACAATATTGCCGAATACGAGGCCCTGATCCTGGGGGTTCGACAGGCCCTGGACCAGGGCGTGACCCAGTTGGACATTTTCCTCGATTCGGAACTGCTGGTCAAACAGGTAAAGGGTGAATACCGGGTTAAGAATGCGCGGCTGCAGGAACTGATCAGGGAAGTGCGGAGACTGCTTTCCCTTCTCGCGGATTATGATATAATGCACATCCCCAGAGAGGAAAATCGACTGGCGGATAAGCTGGCCAATGCCGCCCTCGATGAGGGACTCAGGTGCAGGGGATAGCTTAGGATCAAAGGATTAATGGAAGTGTTGGAGTAGAACAGATGATCGCCGGCCCCCCCGGAGGGGGCGGGAGGAAAGTCCGGGCTCCAAAGGGCAGGATGGTCGCTAACGGCGACTGGGGGCGACCCTAAGGAAAGTGCCACAGAAAAGATACCGCCTGCTGTTGGCAGGTAAGGGTGAAATGGCGAGGTAAGAGCTCACCAGTTTCCCGGGTGACCGGGAAAGCTAGGTAAACCCCATCCGGAGCAAGACCAAATAGGAGAACATTAAGAGGGGCCCCCTCGTAGTTCTCGGGTAGCGTCGCTTGAGGCAGCAGGCAACTGTTGTCCTAGATGAATGATCATCACCGCCAGCGCAGGCGACTGCCGGCGGGACAGAACCCGGCTTATGGTCTGCTCCGACACTTCCACCAATGACGACTTCGTAAAAAGTCGCAAATTCAAGGCTTGTGCGGTTTTTTTCGAGTTCGTCATAGATG